>CAJBPB010000029.1 GCA_903957365.1 uncultured Bacteroidota bacterium | reverse complement strand
AGAAATTGTAAATTCAATTAAATTTGAAAAAATCAGTATATATTACTTTGAAAAAAACATAAACGATACTATTTTTGATTGAAAGCAATTAATATTTAAAAAGTTAAGTAAGGTAGTATCGCATAGTAATGTTTAATCTTCAGGTAAGCTGAATTGTACAAATAATTGTTATGTTAGTTCCTTGATCTTTAAAGTTTTATTGAAATTATTGACTGGAGCATCCTTTTTTAAACCAGAGTACTGTTTTTCGTTGTATAAAAGATTTTAAAAACAACTGATTACTTAAAATTAATAGCTATGAAAACAAAAAAATCAATCTGGGTTTTACCAATACTTATTATCGGAATTGTTTTATTTCTCACAAACAGTTGTGATGAAGCGTCCGATGCGAATGATACAAATGATAATACAGGTAATCCGGTTCAGAATAATGGTACAGTGCAAGATGTATTATTGCAGGCCGGAATTTACACCTTTAATGGCAGTGCACCTCCGTCTTTGGAGGGCACATTTTCAACAACCCCAATGAAATGTTATGATGCGACTGGGAATTTAACACCTTATATTGGTTATAATATGACTACCATTTGTAGATTTTATGACCAAACATCCGGAGGAAATATCTCATTTGCAGAACAAATTTCCCCAAATCTATTTGCAGATGGTAAAGGGGCATATATCACAGGTTCTGATTTAAACTTTACTATTTGGATGATAAATGCGCTTTCAAATGGTGCTGAAACCGCATTTGTTCTTTCAGGAACCTTAGATCAGACAACCGGTAATCTGGTAAATTGTAAATCCGTCACAATATATACAAAAGCTTCTGCAAGTTATAATGTTGGAGATTGGTGTGCCTATAGTGGTTCTCTTGAAGCGAATGGCGGACAAACTACAGGTGATGGTGTATTTTATACATCGCAGGATTATGGTTGTGGACCGGTTAGCGTAACTGTAGATGGGAGTGCTGTTGGTACAATTTCTGTATATTATCCCTCCGGAGCTCCTGAATGCGGTGCGTCAGGTTGTGTGACGATTACAAAAGAGCCTGGTAACTATGGGTTTACTGCTGAATGTAGCAGTTATATCTGGCAAGGAAGTATAAATATCGTCAAAGGACAATGCACTAAATTTCATCTGACTGGAAAAAATATGCAACTCAAAATGAATAGTGCTGATTAAAAACAATCCAGATAGATTGTAAGGTGACTTCTTCTTCAAAATACATGCTTTTAAAAATATTGTTTAATGATTAATCAGATAATCTGAAAATGCGAACAATTAATACTAAAAAACATGAAAACAGCAATTATTGTGTTTTTCATTATGCTAAGTGTGATGAAAATGCCAGCTCAGGACTATCTGATTAGTTTTGATGGAACTGGTGAGACATCTGAAGTGAATACCGTACTGGTTACTAATTTATCTAGTGGCATATCCGTTACTCTGAATGGTGACGATATTTTACACCTGACTTCCGCTGTTGGAATAAATAAGAACGATGATAGAGAAGATGTGGTGCGAATTTATCCAAACCCAATAACGGATGCATCCATTTTATCATTTGTAACTCCAGAAATAGGTGATGTTGTGATTACCGTTACAGATTTGACTGGCAAGACTGTCTGTCAAATAAGCAAATATTTGACTACAGGAACACACAGTTTTCGCATTGCATCTATTGGACAGGGGATTTATTTTATTGAAATTGCAGGAACATCCTTTCACTATTCTGCAAAATTGGTTAGTCAGCAAAAAGTGCAGAAAGTGTTTAATATTGAGTATGTTTCTTCTGGTATTACAGCAAATAGCGATCAGTTAAAAAATATTTCCGAAGTAATTGAAATGGCATACACAACCGGAGATATCTTATTGTACAAAGGGATTACAGATCAATATGGTACTGTAATTACGGATATACCAATCATCAGTAAAACAATAACATTCAACTTTGTTACATGCACAGACAGCGATGGAAATAATTATTCTACAGTTACTATAGGAACACAGATATGGATGGTTGAGAACCTGAAATCAACCAGATTCAATGATGGAATCTCCATTCCACTGGTTACTGATGGTGAGGTTTGGATGTATTTGAGTACTCCGGCGTATTGTTGGTACGAAAATGATCCTGATACCTATAAAGATACTTACGGAGCTCTGTACAATTGGTTTGCTGTTAATACTGGAAAGCTTGCTCCGGTAGGCTGGAGGGTGCCAACACACGAAGACTGGAATCTGCTCGCAGTTACTTTGGGTGGTGTAGATGGCGCTGGTTCAAAGCTAAAGGAAACCGGAACATTGCATTGGGAACAGCCAAATTTTTTAGCAACCAACGAAATTGGTTTTACCGGGCTTCCCGGTGGTGGTCGTTTCAGTGATGGCTCATTCAGCGATCTGTCAGACCATGCTTTTTGGTGGACAGCGACCGAAAATCTTCAGTATTATGTTTGGCTCCGTAGTCTTTCAAGTATAAGTGAGGATATTATTATAAACGGTTATGGTTATAAAGAATATGGATTTAGTGTCAGATGTGTGAAAGATTAAATCAAATATTTTAAATTCATACTTATGGTTTTTTGTAAAGGACTAAACTTGTTCAAACAGCAAACTTAAAACTGAAAACTATGAAAAAATTTACGTTTGTATTTGCTTTATTTTATCTGATGGTTATTGCTGATTGTAAATCGCAGGTAATCAAAATCACCAATGATCCGAACTTTTTTGATAATTTCAAAATTTCACAAAATGATGTAGTCTGGAGTGAAAGTACAACAGAAATTGGCGTTCCACCTGTTCATCATGTGATGTTATATAAGGGATCAACAGGAGTGACAACTGATATAGGAGAAGGGAGAACTGTTATGAATAATTTTGATATTGACAACGGAAAAGTTGTTTATATGAAAGTGTCTTCTTATTCCTATCCAAACATCATGTATTATGATGGCTCATCAACAAGTCTTTTTGAGCCTGAAGGATATAGTCCTGCTATTTCCGGCGATAATATCGCATTTTTCGCTCCCGGAGGCAATATCAAATTATTCACTAATGGTTCCTTTGTATCAACCCCAACATCCGGAGGGACACCTTGGACAATTGATCTTGATCAGAACAATGTTGTTTGGGATGATGGGGCTGATTTAAAAATATTTGATGGTTCGGCTGTCATAACCATTCCTTTATCTAATGATGCAGGTTTGGAAATAAAATATTTCCAAATATCTGATAACAAGGTTATTTTTGTAAAGGGGTCCTCATCGGAAAATGTTAACCTGTATTTTTATGATGGCACAACTACCATCCAATTGAATACGAATAGAATAGCTATTCCCCAATCAGGTTATTTCAATGCTTCAACTGTATTGGAGGGTAACAAAGTTGTCTGGCTGGAAAAACCTGAGAATATCAATCATGCAGGCAGTGGTTACGAAGTCTGGTATTTTGATGGCGATACAAAACACCTGCTTGAATCATCGGATAATTCAAACATATATTTTTGCACCCCTTCTATATCTGGTAATACTATCGTTTGGCTTAGATACAATGAATCATCTTATCCAGGGTTTTCATCACTTGGAGTATATGATATTTCCACTGAAAAAATCAAATATCTTGATATATGCCCTAACTGTATCTCAATCAATACTATGTATTATGTACCAAGATTTTCAGGGAATTACTTTGCCTGGGTAACCTTGGTAAATTCCTTACAAAATATATATATGGCCGACATTACTACTCTTTCTGAGGTGTCAAATTCAGGGGTGAATGAATTTGATGAAAATGATATTACTATCAGCCAGAATCCGATACAGGATAAACTTGAAATCAAAATGCCTGCCGGTAAAAATATTGATTTCGACATTCAAATTATAAATACTTCAGGTCAGAGAGTGTATCGTGAGGAAAATCTAAGTTTTTTTGAAAGCGGCTTCAAATTGATTGATGTAAGTTTTTTAAAAAATGGACTATACATTGTCAATTTGAGTAATGGGAAAAGAATTTATACAAAAAAGATTATTGTATTAAATTAATGTTTAAAGATCACTTAAAATATAATAAGTAGTGAATCAATTGTTTATGTAATTTTTAAAATTTTATTAAAGGCGAAATGAAAAAAACAATTTTACTGATTTTCGGAATCGTTTTTCTATTGATTAACAATCAAGCCCAAACTGTAACCGATTACGATGGTAATAGTTACAATACTGTAACTATTGGTACTCAAATTTGGTTAAAGGAAAATCTAAATGCAACACACTATAATAATGGTGAAATGTTACCTAACGTGACAAATGGCTCTGAATGGAGCAGTTTGAATTCAGGGGCGTATTGTGAATATGAAAACAATAGTGACTATAGTGTCATTTATGGCAAAATTTATAATTGGTATGCAGCTGTAGACTCTCGCAATTTATGCCCAACAAGTTGGCATGTGCCTACAAATGATGATTGGATAATATTAACCGGTTATCTTATAAACAATGGCTATGGCTTCGATGGTTTACCAAATAACATTGGGAAATCGATGGCAGCAACTTCAGGTTGGACTCCATCCTCAATTGCAGGGCAGGTTGGTAATGACCAGACAAGCAATAACAGTAGTGGTTTCACAGCTCTTCCTGGTGGGTACCGAAGCAATTATGGTACATTTTCCAGCGTTGGAGGTTATGGCTATTGGTGGACATCTACCGAATTTAATGCAGGCTGTTCTTATGATTGGGGGATAGCCTATAATAGTGGTCTTGTTACAAGTTATTTCTGCAGTGGTAACCCAAATGGTTTTTCTGTACGTTGTGTAAGTGATTCTACAGTATCTCATGTTATTGATAATGAATTCGGTAATTATTATCAAATATATCCCAATCCTGCAAAAAATCGAATCCATATTGACTTCAGGGAGTCAAAAAGTGCAAAAATTCAAGTATTTAATACCGTTGGACAATGTGTAATATGTATGGAAAAAATCAGTGGTACAAATTTAATTGATATCAGTTCATTATCAGATGGGATTTATTTATTGAAACTAACAGGAAAGGGATGGGAATCTCATTATATATTATCAAAGGATTAGCCATGAATCAGGAACGAATCGTAATTAATATTTGACATTTCAATAGTTATGATTATGAAAAAAGCATTGTTAGTATTAACCGGATTAAAAATACTTCTTTCTGATCTACCTGCGCAGACAGTGACTGATTTTGATGGTAATGTTTATAATACAATCACCATTGGCAATCAAGTTTGGATGAAGGAAAATTTAAAAGTAGTTCACTATAACAATGGAGATCAAATTCCAAATGTTACCAACGACACAGAATGGAACAAAAGCACCACAGGGGCCTGCTGTGACTATGAAAATATACCTGATAATGGAGTAGCATTTGGCAAACTTTACAATTGGTACGCTCTTGTAGACTCTCGTAAATTATGTCCAACAGATATGCATGTTCCAACAGATGCAGAATGGGAAACATTGACGGATTACCTTGCCAATAATGGCTTTGGCTATCAAGGAAGAGGAAACGATATTGCCAAATCAATAGCTACAACTTCAGGCTGGAAAATATCAAATACTCCAGGAAATGTAGGTAACGATCAAACAAGTAATAATAATTCAGGTTTTACAGCCCTTCCGGCAGGCAGCCGTGATCACAACGGAACTTTTTTTAACCTTGTCGACTATTGCTACTTTTGGACTTCTACAGAGTTATTAAGGTCAAATTGCCTGGATCGGAATACTGGTTATAATAAAAGCTATGTGTATGCATATGGTTGCGAAAATACTGTTGGTAGTTCTGTTCGTTGTTTGAGTGATTCAACAGTAACAAAAGTAAATGTGGAACGCGTAGAAGATTATTACCAAATTTATCCTAACCCTGCAAAGGAAAGAATTTCCATATCTGGTATTGAGACTGGAAGTGCCAAAATTCATGTATTTACTTATGTTGGAGAATGTATTCTGAAAACTGAAATTGAAAGGGATGAAAACTCAATCAACGTTTGTTCATTTCCTAATGGGATTTATTTAATCATAATAACTGGCAATGATTGGTCGGTTCAGCGTAAATTAACTAAGTATTAATATGTCCGGCGATTGATACATTCAACATGACTTTTACATAATATCGGTAGAAAACCTTTATAATAAAATGTGAAATGAAAACAAAGGAAAGAATCTTAAAGTGCTCTTCAGGCCTATTGTTTATTTCATTGATCCTAATGGCAAATTGTAAAGTTGTAAGTGATTATGAAGCATCCAGTTCTTTCAAAGGTGTATGGAACAGAACCAGCGGCTCGAAAACTACTGCTATTGCCATTGGCTGCATAGCAAAGAATGAATCAAATTTCATTTATATGTGTGAATGGGATACCCCCTATCCTGATAACTATTATGGAACAATAGATGAATCAACAGGTCAGATTACTTGGGAATTCCCTTTTGAATATACCCAGTATATGTATAAGGCAGAAGTCACTGGAAGCGCATTGAATTTGTACGCATTTGTTGAAGGGGTTTATGTTTCTGCGGGATCTTACGTGGCAGGAAGCTGGCCAGGAAATCATTGCAATGTCATTCAGTCAGGCGATAGTGTGATGCGAATGAACACGATCATCGGGAACTGGGTACGACACACTACCACTGACTATGCCGGTATTGTAAGAAATTACACCTGGCATTGGGCTATCAGTGAAGGAGGTTCCTGGACATGGAACTGTTATAACGACACCGGTGGTTATCTCGAATTTTCTTCATCCGGAACCTGGTTCGCTTCTGGTAATACTTTAACCATCAATGAGCCGCCGAATGCTTCCAACGGAAATAATGAAATAACCCGGACAGGAACCTATACTGTTTCTGAAACACAACTCACCTTAAGTAATGAATTATATGTTTGGAAAGGAACCTGGAACCGGGAATAATCAATGGACCGCTTAATAATTATAGTAAATATAACAGTAATGGATTTTATCAAATACAAACAATGGGTTGATTTGGGCTGACCTCCCTAGATTTTAATTAACGTAGTAAAAGTACCTTACTCAGCTACGAATAAGAAAAGGAGTAGGGCGAGTCAGTCGAAAAGCGTTAAGAGTAGATATTAATTTAATGGTGAATAGTATGAAAATATTTAAATTTCTGGCTTTACTGTTTGGAGCAATAGCCATGCTCATTGGTTCAGGTTCGTGCAAAAAAGATGAAGACAAAACCGAATGTTGCAGCTATTCAATTACCGAACAAGGAATAACCTACACATACAAAGCATGCGAAGATGGTAAGTTATATTATTCCAAAACGGGTGAGCCGACAGTTACGTATAGTTGGACCGACGACTATGGTAGCTGGGCCGAAGTCAAAGATGAGTATATCCAGATGGGTGCAAGCTGCAGCTAAAAGTATCAGTTAAAGACTGTCCCTGAAATCAGCTGGGGCAGTCTTTATTTTTAATACAGTATGAATAAATGGACAGGAATACATCAAGGGAGTATATAGGTTATGGAATTTTATCGGATTTGCTCCGGAAAATCTATAAATTGATTGATAAACTTGGAAGCAGGTTTTTGAAAATTTCAGACAGGCTTCGGTTTGAACAATTTAAACTGGTGTTTGGCCAGCGTGAGGATGATATTTATATTGCCACCTATCCCAAGTCGGGAACAACCCTGGTGCAGATGATTCTTTATCAGCTCACTACAAGCGGGGATTTGAATTTCAACCATATTTACGATGTGTCGCCCTGGATTCGGAACGCCTCATTCAGAAAACAAGCTCCAATGGAATTACCTTCTCCCCGTATAATAAAAACCCACGATAGCCATAATGAAATAGCCAAAGGAACAAAAGGAAGATTCATCTATGTTTACCGAAACGGAATGGATGTAGCGGTATCGCTCTATCATCAGCAAAAAAACTATAACAAAAGTGATTTGGAATTTGACGTATTTATAAAAAGTTTTTTCAAAACTAAAGATTGGTTTAAACATGTAAAAGGCTGGTTCGACAACAAAAATAAATTTAGAATACTTTATGTCAGTTATGAAGATTTACTCAATAACAAGCAGATCGAGATTGAAAGGATTATTGACTTTTGCAGACTAAATCCCGGCAAAGAAGCAATCAGCAGAGCGATTGAGTGCAGTAGTTTTGATTATATGAAAAGTTGTGAGACAAAATTCGGAGACCAGCCTAAGGAACGAAAACAAGTATATGACCAGTTTATCCGTAACGGTAAAGAGGGCGAAGGGGAGGAGATGTTCAGTTTCGTGCAGAAGGAGGAGTTTGTAAAGTATTACAGCAAAATAGTACAATCGTCTGAAAATAAAGTATTTAAAAAGATCAATTAAAACTTTTGAAATGAATTACGATAAAAATAAGGTGGTAACCCATTGGACCAAAATCTTCCTGATACTCGAAATACAGATCATTCTGCTGTTGGTCATTATCGCAATGCTGAAACTGAACAGTCTGGACACCAAAGTCTTCAATACGAATAAATTTATTCATGAGGTGCTGGTGGACAAGCGAATAGAAACACTCAATATACTAAAGGACAGTGATATCATGCTTGGTAAAATGGATGCTCCTGTTACATTAATAGTTTATTCCCGTTTTGATTGTTCGGCATGTAACGACTTTTTTGCTGGCACTTATGAAAGCCTGAAAACAGATTTCATCGACAAAGGCTTGGTAAAACTGATAGTAAGGTATCTTGTTCATCCATCCAAGAAAAACACGCTGTACGCCACTAAATGCGCGTATTATGCCAATCAGTCAGCAAAGTATGATCAGTTTGTGAAGCAGTTATGTATCGATTATCCACGATTGGATACAGTTTCAATGAAAAGCTGGACGATTGCAATGACAAAAAAACCGGAAGCCTTTCAAGCTTTTATCAATGATATCAGTACAACCGAAAACCTGATCAGATCTGCGGCCACGATAAGAGCCTCAGGCATTCGTGAAACACCTGTCCTCTTTATCAACAATCAACGGATAACCGGCAACCCTGACTACAACGAACTCAGCAGGATTATTTTGGCTGAGGTGGAAAATGAAATAAGTAATGAGGTGAAATAGTATTTAGTTCTGATTTGAATGTTTTACAGTAGGACAAGTTATTGGTAAAAACAAAGAAAAGTTCACATCAGGTGAACAGACGAAAAAAAATATTACTTAAACAGTTCTGTTCTGACAGAAATTTGAAAATTCTATGAAGGGTTTTAGTCTTAAACAAATGGATCTGATCCTCGGATTTGTGTTTCAAACTGCCATCAAACTCCACTGAAATCATTAGTTCAAAGGGTTTTTGTTTCGAGAAAAGGTGTCAGAAATGCCATGACATTACCAGCCAGAAAATCAATATTGTAGCCTCCCTCCATAACGATCAGTTTTGGAATAGGTAGTTCACTGATAAGGTATTCAGCGAGTTTGCAGTAAATGGCTGATGTTAATTTAAAGTTGCCAAGTTGATCATGTTCAAAGGTATCGACACCCAAAGAGATGACAAGGTAGTTACACCCGAATGCCTGTAATGTACTCACTGCTTTTCGGAAGATGTTGAAATAAGTTTCATCGTTTATGCCTGGTGGAAGCGCAAAATTGACATTCTTCTCCGTATTTTCCGATTCAAATCCGGTGAGATACGGGTATGAATAATCCGGATCGCCATGGATTGAAACCAGCAGGATGTTTTTGAGATGTTGTACAATATCCTGCGTGCCATTCCCATGATGGAAATCAATATCAAGAATACCAACTTTTACATCTCCATCTGCTTCTGTTCTGCCCTGGTCTTGCAGGAATTTGGCTGCAAGGGCGGCATTATTAACAAAACAATAACCTCCTGCATAATCGAAACCCGCGTGATGCCCCGGCGGCCGACAAATTGAAAAGGCACTGGACCGGCCACTCAGGAGGTAGTTAGCTCCTGTTAAGGCAGTGAAGCCCGAATACTTTACCGCCTCCCACGTACCTTTTACAATCATCGTGCAGCTGTCGGTCATGTAATACCCTGCTTTTCCTTCCGGACTTTTGGAAGGAGGACGGTTTCGCATATGACCAAGAGCAAAAAACTCAGGCATGATGCCTTCTGACCATAATCCTGCCGCAACCCACTCATCATAAGCAGTTTGAAGATAAACGAGATAATCAGCACCATGAATTTTATAAAAATGGCTCAAATCGAACGGTTCGGCTCTTGTTAATTCCACATCAGGGTTATCCATAAGAGCCTCCAGGATTATTTCAGCCCGTTCGGGTGATTCCCCATAGGCTTCGATATGGTTCGAAATAAATTCCTTAGGCGGATTATGCAGTATATGGTGCGGTGAGTGGACAACAATCATAATTTTCGACGGATTTAGTCGATTATATTAGGGTCAAGGGCTTTGATATAGGTGAGTAGTTCTTTGGCTACATCACTAACTAACAATATTTTATCGTAATCAAGGCTAACGTTATTCAGGTATTGCAAAACCAATGCATCACCAATACCTGATTCAGGAAGTATTCCGGCAAAGAAGAATCCCATTTTTTCAAATTCTTCTGTTAACCAATAGGTTTTGGGGTCTTGAAGCTTCAAAAACAGGTTAACCGAAGCAATATGCAGCACACAAAAGCTACGAAGAATCTTTCGAATTTGTTGTTTCACATCGCCTCCATAGGATACGATAAATATTTCAGCACAACTTTCCAACTCATTTACTCCCGTATTAATAATAGAGACAGGTCCTCCAAACTCCATCGTATCCTTTTCAGGAACCATGAATTGATGCATTGCTCCAAGATTCTGATACAGTTTGTAAACCATCTCTTTATGATGTTCAGGCACAAATAAATTATACGAAACAACAGGCATCATATATTTGAAGCCCAGTGCGACGCTTATTCGCTGTGTTCCTTCACCCGCAATCCCTTTAAATTTCCATGAACCGGGACTGGTAGCCAGCAAGATTCCGCAATCGTTGATCTGGTATTTGATCATCGACTTTTGGGTAAAGATGTGGTTGGTAACTGCATAGGCATAAATTCCACGAAGCTCCCGTTTCTTTGGCACATTGAAAAGATAGTCAACCAACCTGTTTAAAGCACCCTGTCCGCGGTATTCAACATTCACAAAAACGAAGGTCAGTTCTGCAATTTTATCTTCATGATATTGATAAAGCAGCGCAGCATGTCCCATAAAAACATTGTCTTTGGTCACAGCAACTGCAGAGATCAACTCAGACGTCTGGTTCATTTTCACCAGTCGTTCAGGATAATAGATATGATCGTCAAAAAAGGTATATCCGTGTGTTTTATAGGCACAACGTGAAACTTCAATGGCTTCAAACTCCTCAAGACCTCTTACATCATATTCGATCTTTTCAGTTATAATACCCGGCGTTTTATCGACTGAAATGGTTTCGGGCTGACTCATCTGATTGGCAGTAACCGGAAGGTATTTGATCATGACAGTTTCTTTCCCCTGAGGTCCGAGGTTATGAAACGAAAGGTCGTCCATCATCTTCTGTATGAGATATATGCCCAATCCGCTGGTCGATATATCATCAAGTGCCTTCGATAACTCAAATTTCCTGATATGTTCGGGATCAAAAGGGATGCCCATCTCTTTTATTGTGATCTTAATCCCTCCGGCAATTTTCTCACAAATAATGTCGAATGTAGGATTTTCTTCATCACTGGCGTGAACCATGACATTAGATACCGATTCTTCGATGGCAATATCAATTTGCTCAAGAGAAACACCCGTAAAGCCGATCATTTTTGCAATTTCCCTCACAAACGACTGAACAATAAATGAATAAGTCAGCTTGTTGGGAAAAGTCATTTTAATTGATTCATTCAGTTGCATGGTTTGTAATTTTAACGTTTGTTATTAACTGAAATATACCTGAAGCAGGTCATGAAAAACTCAATCAAATTTGAAGCTTTTTTTTGATTTATCTTGCATTTGCATGTTTAATTTTTGAAATAATCAGCAGGCATCTGATTGCGAAAAACTATGTTTATCATTTCGGATTCAGGATGCAAAAAATATATTAAATAGTAGGTTAAATACCTGCAAAAGAACAAATTGTTGTAATAGCGCAAAACACCAAAACATGCTGCCAGAAAAAATTCAGCTTCATTACTCAGTGCCTGAAGTTAAAAAAACTGTGGTTTACACAAAAGACGCAGTTACTTTGATGATATCAGTGTCAGTTACCTATCCAAACTAATCAATCAATTATTACAAAAAGGTGTACAGGCATCACCTAAACCCTCGCTATTTACATCTTTAAGATACCCAAAAACATCATAAATTCCTAACTCTTCAGTACTTTTAATAATGTCTTTCAGACTTGCATCTACAACAAATTTACCTGCTTTGTCATATTCATTTTTATCCAACGAAACTATACTGCTTTCAATTATGCTGTTATTCAATTTTTCGATCAGGTTTTCAATGGTCCGGGTAATTTCTTTGGCAATTATTTCATCCGGGTTCAGAATCACAGCATTATCTTCAGCAATCAATGATCTGATCTCCACTCCGGTTTGCTCATCATTAAGCAGTTTCTGCATACCTTGCTGACCCTGATGCAGTTTCCTTTCTTCAAGAAATCTCAGCATTGGTTTGTCTTGTGCTACTAAAGCGCTCTGAAGCACATTGACAGTCAATATATCATGCGCATTCCTCAAATTCTGACTTACCTCATCGCCTTGTTGTTCAAAAAAAGTTTCCATATCAATCATATTGTCAACCATTATTGATTCATAATTCTGAATACGACCCGCTGCATTTTGAACATTGTTAAGATATTCGATGATAGGTAATTTTTCATCTGCATTCTGATTTTCAAGTGTCTGAAAAGCTGACAGCAAATAGGCACGTGCATAATTCAGGTAATCTTTATATTGCAAAAGCGAAGAAAATGTTTGCGGAAAAGCTTGATTATATGCTTTTTCATCACTGATTAGTTCAAATACTTTATTTATGTCAACGGTGTTTCGGAGGGATTTATAATACATAAAAGTGATGTAATTCTTGTATTGGGATAGTCGTAATGTATCTGTAATCAATTCATTACGCAATTTAATATCATTTTCCGTAATGGAAACATTCCTTTTTGAATCCAATCTGCCTATCGTTCCAACAATCTGCTCAGATTGAGGAAAATTCATATTGATAACGAACCCGATAAGAATTCCGGCAACCAAACCAAACAGGGTGTTCATGCTCAGTAAATTTGAAGTAGTGTTTTTCATATAAATCTGAAATTAGAGAAGAAAAATTTAAGATGATGCAGTTGTCTAAATTACTGACAAAAACTCAATAGTTGGATTTTCCGTTGAATTTATTTATCGAGGTGTCACGATTTACTTTGAGGAACATATGAGTGAAAAGGAAATTGATGTTTTACAATTTGTCAAATTTCTGATATTCAACAAAGCAACCTCTGAAGGAATGAGAGATGCCAACAAACTGATTACGTAATTTTTACATGATTTCTTAATTCTGATCCCTATGGATCAGTTCTGTTCTCGGTAATTGTTTTTTAGGGTTTGCTGAAAAATATCTATATCACAGACAATCTGTTAATTGGGGATTAATTTAAAATTTTTTAATGAAGGCTTTATCAATATTCCTGTTCATTTCCTTGCATTTCATGTTAAGTTGAACTTAATAAAATACTGATAGGATTTAATGTTAATGACCAAAAGTGAAACTGGTAGTTATTAAGAATTACTAAGCCAGAACTCTAAAAGAGTTCAATATTATGATTTCAGGACTATTTAACCCGCTTCAGGATTGCGTTGTTTGTTGGCTAATAACCTCTGGTGCAACCGGAGGTTATTAAAATTAAATTCCTTAGGAGTTTTCAGCAACCCCAGTTTATAAATGCAATTTATTTTTATTATTCAACCCTTCTGCAATTGATTTTTGAATCAGATTGTTTATGAATTCAAGTACTTTCGCGTTTAAATTGTTTTAGAAGGAACTACGATAATTATAATTTGTCCATAGACTCAAATTAATTGTAAATTAATCTTTTATGAAAATGAACTGGAACAATTGCTTTTCAGAAGACCGGTATGGTGTTAACAGCAGCGGAAAAGGTATTCGTTCCGAATTTGAAGTGGATTGGGACAGGATCATCTTTTCGAGTCCTTTTCGGAGGTTACAGAATAAAACCCAGGTTTTTCCATTGCCCGATGAGGTTTTTGTTCACAACAGACTCACGCATTCACTTGAAGTAGCCAGTGTGGGCAGATCACTGGGCGCAATGGCAGGTCGCGCATTGACTGAGAATATTCATGAGATCGCTTCCAGCGCTGATGTAAATAATTTTTACCTGAACGACCTGAAACATGTGATTGCCGCCGCTTGTCTGGCACATGATATGGGTAATCCGGCATTTGGTCATTCGGGTGAGGAGGCAATCTCAAAATACTTCATCGACAAAGAGTCGTCTGAAATTCAAAATCAGAAATTTCTGGAGTTATTTACGGATAAACAATGGAATGACCTCACACATTTCGAAGGCAATGCGAATGCGCTGAGGGTTCTGACAAAGCAACAAAATGGCAGACAGTTTGGCGGCTACCGTTTAACATACAGTACTTTAGGCTCAATCATAAAATATCCATGCGAATCATTGGCATCCCAAAAGAAAGGGCCTGTACACCGGAAAAAATATGGTTTTTTTGAAATAGACAGGACTGTTTTTACTGAGATTGCCGAAAAACTGAATATGGTAGTGGATGAGGCCGGTCCGCAGTTGATTTATAAGCGTCATCCTTTTGTGTTTTTGGTTGAGGCTGCAGATGACATTTGTTACAATATCATCGATTACGAAGATGCACACCGGTTAAAAATACTAACCTATGATGAGGTTGAAAAGCCTTTACTTGCCATCATCGAAAGTTACGAAAAGGACAAAATTGACAAAACCTTACAAAATCTGAAAGCGCTCAGGAATGATAAAAATGAGGCAGTTGCCTATCTTCGTGCCAAATCTATCAACTGTTTAACCAACCGGTGCGCTGACGTCTTTATCAAAAACCAGGATCTTATTTTGTCAGGTAATTTCAATATTTCACTGATGGATGGTATCACAGAGTTAAAGGATGTTCTGGCAGAAATCGGCAGAATCTCCCGGCAATGTATTTACAATCATGAATCAGTTGTAAGGATTGAACTGGCTGGTTTCCATATCATGTCAGGTTTAATTGAAGATTTTGTTGAAGCTGCCCTCACAGAGATTACTAAACGCACAAAAAGACAGGAAAAAACGCTTAATCTGCTGCCAACACAGTTTAAATTGGAAGAGTCTTCCTCACCCTATGCCAAAGTAATCGGAATCATTGATTGTATTTCAGGCATGACCGATTTGTACGCCCTCAAATTATACAGAAATCTGAGAGGAATCGAAATGCCTCATATCTGATGTCAGAACAGAAGGAAATCTTTGTCTTTGTAATCATACAGCGCATAAAGAAATGCCTGTTCAGTAATTAAATCTATTAATCGAGCATTAAAAATGAAGACATAATAAAAAAAACTAAAATAATTAGGATGGATTAATAAATATTTGTACTTTTGCCGACCGAAAAAACGTAATAAACAGTAGCATGGCTAAGAAAAGTAAAGAAGCACGCGGACAGGTTATTTTAGAGTGTACTGAGCACAAGAACAGTGGATTACCAGGCACTTCAAGGTATATTTCTACCAAGAACAAGAAAAATACACCCGAACGTCTGGAGTTGAAGAAGTTCAACCCGATCATGAAAAAAATGACTATTCACAAAGAGATTAAATAAACTGAACCATGGCAAAGAAAGTAGTTGCAACCCTGCAGGCAGCAGGAAAAGAATTCGCAAAAGTGATCAGAATGCATAAGTCAGAAAAAACCGGTGCATACTCCTTTTCTGAAAACACAGTGCCTCAAGATAAAGTACAGGAATTTTTAGCAAAGAGATAAAAAACCGTAAGAATACAGAGTAGAGCTTTTCCAATATCTGGAAGAGCTTTTTTCGTTTATAATCAATAGCTATGGGAATATTTTCATTTTTCAGTAAAGATAAAAAACAGGATCTCGACAAGGGACTCGAAAAAACCCGCCAGAGCGTCTTTTCGCGCCTTTCAAAAGCCATCATCGGTAAGTCGAAGGTGGACGATGAGGTGCTTGATAAACTGGAAGAGATTCTGGTGACATCCGATGTCGGGGTCGAAACGACCTTGAAAATCATCGACCGTATCGAGAAACGCGTTTCTCGTGATAAATTTCTGGGGACAAATGAATTGAACCAGATATTAAAGGAAGAGGTTATCGAACTGTTACAGGAAAATAACTCAGGTGATGGAGAGGATTTTGATCTGCCGGCCGACATCAAACCCTATGTAATCATGGTGGTAGGTGTAAATGGTGTCGGAAAAACCACCACGATTGGTAAACTGGCATATAACTTTAAAAAAGCCGGCAAAAAAGTTATGTTGGGCGCTTCCGATACATTCCGTGCCGCAGCGGTTGATCAGCTGAAAATATGGGCGCAACGTGTTGATGTTCCTATCGTTTCGCAGGGGATGGGTTCCGATCCGGCTTCTGTTGCTTTCGATACTGTGAAATCTGCCGTGAGCCAGAATGTGGATGTCGTGATTATTGATACCGCAGGAAGACTGCACAACAAGATCAACCTGATGAAGGAATTGACCAAGATAAAAATGGTAATGCAGAAAGTTGTGCCCGGTGCACCCCATGAGATTCTGCTGGTGCTGGACGCTTCTACCGGTCAGAATGCAATTGAACAGGCCAGACAGTTTATCGATGCGACTGAAGTAAATGCACTTGCCTTGACCAAACTCGACGGTACAGCCAAAGGCGGTGTTGTGATCGGTATTTCCGATCAGTTTAAAGTTCCGGTGAAATATATCGGACTTGGCGAAAAAATGGAAGATCTGCAGGTATTTAACCGTGCCCGCTTTGTGGATAGTTTGTTTGAATAGATGTAAAGAAAGGTTGGAAGATGGAAGTTGGAAGATGGAAGTTGGAAGATGGAAGTTCAATTAGGGAAACTCCGAACTCCGAACTCCGAACTCCAAACTCCGAACTCCGAACTCCGAACTCCGAACTCCGAACTCCGAACTTCGAACTCCGCACTCCGAACTCCAAACTCCGAACTCCAAACTCCAAACTCCAAACTCCAAACTCCAAACTCCAAACTCCGAACTCCAAACTCCGAACTCCAAACTCCGAACTCCAAACTTTAATATTTACACATGAAAACCATCAATATCGTAACACTGGGTTGTTCCAAAAACAAGGTTGATTCTGAACATCTTGCCGGATTACTCGCATCTGGTTATGAAATCAGCCATGACAGCGAAGCCGGATCAGATGTGGTTGTGATAAACACCTGTGGTTTTATTGGTGATGCCAAAGAAGAATCCATTGACACGATATTGTCATTTGCTGAAGCCCGCAAATCAGGTGAGATAAGTAAACTTATCGTAATGGGTTGTTTATCTCAACGTTACAACCAGGAATTGAAAAAAGATATTCATGAAGTGGATGCCTTTTTTGGCGTAAATGACTTCAATGCCATTGCCACTTTGTTACAGGTTGATTCTGGCCTAACAGGCAAGCCATACCATTATAATAGAGTATTGTCAACTCCCGGTCATTTCGCCTATCTGAAAATCTCAGAAGGCTGCGACCGCAGCTGCTCTTTCTGTGCAATACCTCTGATAAGAGGAAAACATCGGTCGGTTCCTGTGGATCAATTGCTGGTTGAAGCACGCAATCTTGCTGAAGCCGGAGTAAAGGAACTTATTTTGATTGCCCAGGATCTCACATATTATGGTGTCGATATCAATGGAAAACGACAACTGACAAGTCTGGTCGATCAACTTTCAAAAGTTGAAGGTGTCGAATGGGTGCGGCTGCAATATGCATATCCCATTGGTTTCCCAGATGATCTGATTACTTTGATCGCAGCCAACCCAAAAGTTTGCAATTATATCGATCTGCCGCTACAACACATCAATCCAAGAATTCTTAAATCGATGAAGCGGGGTGTTGACAAGGATCAGACGATCGGATTGATCAGCAAAATAAGAGAGATCGTTCCTCAAATCGCTTTCCGTACAACACTAATTGTAGGTTACCCGGGTGAGACAGAACAGGAATTTGAAGAATTATTACAATTTGTCAGGGAACAACGCTTTGAACGATTGGGTGTTTTTGCTTATTCAGCAGAGGAAGGCACTTCAGCCTTTGCACTGGCCGATGATGTGCCCGAACCGGTTAAACAGGAAAGGGTGGACAAAATCATGGAGTTGCAGCAGGATATTTCATTCCAGATCAATACTTCAAAAATTGGTAACATCGAAAAGATTGTCATCGACAGGATTGAAAATGAGTATTATATCGGAAGGTCGCAGTATGACTCACCCGAGGTTGACAATGAAATTCTTATTCTGAAGGAAAATCATGATCTTTCAATCGGACAATTTTACGAAGTCCGCATAAGTGGTGCCGATTATTTCGACTTGACTGCGGTTCCGGTTTAATTCCGAAATCGGAATTTCATTACGATTTCGGATAGTGTGCAAAAAAACTCATTTTTTATTAATTACTGTTAATCAGTGATTTATAATTATTGATATAATTTCTGTACGGGACAATAAATCTCCATATTTTTTAAATAATTGATTATTAAGTTTTTAATTTATACGGCATGTTTTTTGGATCTGCTAAATTGCTTTTCATTATCTCAATCTTAAAGGATTGTTATATTTAATTTGGTTTTGGTTAATGAGCGGGCTATTCAATGAATATTGATAGCCCGTTTTTTTTTATGATTCTTGAAATTGTTTACAATTTATCCTTTGGCATTTTTTTGTAGTAAGCCCTCTGATTTCGTTATAATATCCGTCAATTGCTTTTCTGTTTAAGTCAACTTTGCCTCGTCTGAGGACATAATTCTTCAAAAAACTACGCATAAATAAAATCCCGACAGTTTCCAGTCCATGCCACTTTCATTTTCTGCGTACCTTCGCATGCTCAAATCAAAGAAATATCTACGCACTCTTTAATATGTAAATACAATGAAAAGATTGTTTTTATCAGCCTTTTTTGTTTATTTGACATTGACTATTTTTGCACAACATCCTGATCAGATAGATGTAAGCAATTTTGCCGCATCTGTTTTTAATGACACCATCAATGGCATGACAGTCAAAGGTCAGGTATTGAATTCGCGCAAAGAGGGAACCTGGACGGTTTCATACAATACCGGTGTTATCAGTTTACTTATTCAATACAAAGAGGGCCTGAAAAATGGACTTGTGCTTGAATTGGACCGGAATGGTGTGCTTCTTTCACAGACTTATTTTTATAATGATACATTGCATGGTACCAGGCTGGTTTTTCTTGGCGGTGGGCATCCCCAACTCGATGAACCCTATAAAATGGGTAAATTGCATGGTACACGGAGGGTTTTTTACGAACGTGGCAAACTTCAGGAAGCTTCAGATTATATAGATGGTCAGAAAAATGGAAAATCAGTATGGTATGATGAAGATGGAAAAATGTTGGCCGAATACAATTACGTAAATGGACTTTTCGAAGGTAGTCAGTTGGTTTTTTATCCAAATGGTAATATAAGATCAGAACAATGGTATGACCAGAACCGGTTGCATGGAAAGAATATTCAGTTTTTTGAGAATGGCATTAAAAAATCATCAGGCAATTACAAATATAGTCATAAGACAGGCATATGGTCTTTCTTTGATGAAACGGGAAAAGCTGTGGAGGTGCAGAATTTTGGTGACTGATCTCAGGGTTTGTTCATCTTGAACCGGATCTGATTTTAACGACTTGATTTACAGATTAACCATGTTTTAAACAAGAAATTTCATAATTTCAAAAGCCATTTATTAATATAATCTAACCTTTCGTCTTCAGTCTCCGGACTCATGGCGCTGGAATAAACAGAATCACACACTCAGAATGAATTACTTATCAGTTGACGATCTTTCAAAATCTTTTGGCGACAAAACACTCTTCACGAACCTGAGTTTTGGGCTGTCGAAGGGTGACAAAGTAGCGCTTGTGGCATCTAACGGAGCCGGAAAAACAACCTTAATGCGCATGTTAATGGGTAAGGAAGACCATGATTCTGGAAATATTACGTTTGCGGATGGCATCCGGGTTGGGTTTCTGGAGCAGCAACCTGATTTCGAAGGTCAACTCACAATCAATGAATTGATTACAGGATCACACACACATGTGATGCAGGTTATTCGTAACTATGAACTTGCCCTGAAAAATCAGGATGCACATATTTCAGCAGACAGTCAGCGTGAACTCGAAGATGCGTCAGCCAAAATGGATTTTCACAATGCCTGGGATTATGACCGCCGCCTGAAACAATTACTTACAAAATTTGAGATTCGCGAACTAAACCAAACCATCAGTACCTTGTCAGGCGGACAGAAGAAACGACTCGCACTGGCTTTGCTGTTGCTTGATGAACCTGAACTGCTTCTCTTGGATGAACCTACCAATCATCTTGATATTGAGATGATTGAATGGTTGGAGAAATACCTCAAACAATTAAATATTACCCTGTTGATGGTTACCCATGACCGGTATTTTCTTGACCGGGTATGTAATAATATTCTGGAACTCTTTTTTAAACGCGTTTATCACCACAAAGGCAATTACGCCTATTACATTCAAAAAAGTACTGAGAGGGAAGAAACCATCCGCATTGAAACTGAAAAAGCCGGTCAACTGCTCAAGACTGAACTGGATTGGATGCGTCGTATGCCACAGGCACGTACTACAAAATCGAAAAGCCGGATCGATGCTTTTTACGAACTGAAAGAGAAAGCATCTCAAAAACGGCAACAGCAGACGATTCAACTCGATGTCACTATCAGTCGGACCGGAAGTAAGATATTGGAAATGAAATCGGTAAGTAAGAAATTTGACGATATTGTCATCGCCCGTGATTTCGATTATATGTTTACCAAGGGTGAAAAAATAGGGATAGTAGGAAAAAACGGGGCAGGTAAAACCAGTTTTCTGAACCTCATTGCCGGGCAGGAGAAGTTGGATAGCGGTGAGATCATTGTCGGCGACACGATTGTATTCGGATATTTTACACAGGAAAGTTACAATTTCAATGAGGACAAATCAGTGATCGATGTGGTAAAAGAGATCGCCGAGATAATACCGTTAAGCAAAGGCCGGACGGCAACGGCATCCCAGATGCTGCAAAAATTCATGTTTCCACCTGAGATGCAGCACCAACCCATTTCATTATTGAGTGGAGGCGAGAAACGCCGCCTGCATCTGTTGACGATTCTGGTGAAAAACCCAAATTTCCTGATTCTTGATGAGCCTACCAATGATTTGGATCTGATGACATTACAAACACTTGAGGTTTTTCTTCAGAATTTTGCCGGATGTTTGTTAATCGTTTCGCATGACCGGTATTTTATGGATCAGGTTGTAGATCAGTTATTTATATTTGAAGGGGACGGAAAAGTAAGGGGATTTACAGGCAATTATTCTGATTACCGGACTTATCTCGATGAAACGGAGAAAGAGCAAAAACAGATCTCAAACCAGCAAAAAGAAAATCAGAATACTACCAGATCAACCCTTGCAGCGACAAAAAAGAAAAGATCATTCAAGGAACAAAAGGAATTTGAGCAACTTGAAAAGGAAATTCATACTTTTGAACTTGAAAAGAAGCAGCTTGAATCCAGGTTGACCGAGATAGGAACAGATTATATTGAACTTGACAGAGTAACCAAACGCATAGCAGCATTGATTGATCAGATTGACGAAAAATCATTTCGCTGGCTCGAATTAGATGAAATTGGAAATGAATAATAAATACCTTTGAATTATGCAGGAAGCAAACGATCAAGTCAGGTTAGAATTTTTTGTAAATGAAATAGTTAAAAATGAAGCGGTTTGGTTGCTTCAGGCCGAAGATGGACTTTTTGCAATGGTTGAAGATGCTGAAGGAAATTCTTATGTGAGTGTATGGCCTACAAAGGCTGAATGTGAGGCAGTTGCAAAAGATGAATGGTCCGGTTATCAGGCGGAAAGTATGGAAATCAAAGAATTTTTAAACTGGCTCAAGGAACTGAAGGACGACGATGTCCGCATCGGAGTTTATCCGGATATCAACGGAAGAATTTTGCCATTTGAGTCTTTGGGATTAAAAAAATTGATTGAGACGGAACTCAAAGAAAAACCTAATTTTATTTAGTTCTAAATATCTGATTAAAGTTTTGATTTATAGTTGATTACATTTTTATATTTTTTTTCATTGTGAAAAAAGAACAGTAAAATCATTATTAATTAGGTATTTTAGTTGCTAATATTGAATCAATTGATAATTTCGTAGTGGAAAAGCAGGAATAAAATCATTTTAAATTAGTTGAATATTAATAAGTTAAAAAGATAATATGATGTTATTGGCAGCAATTTACTGGCCATTGGTGGCATACTCGGTTTCGGTAGTCGCTCTGGTAGGTGTAATTCTTTTGCTCTCCCATTGGCTTGGTGAGCGTCATGAGAACAGAGCAACGCACGAAGTATATGAATCAGGAATGGTAGCTACCGGAACATCACGTCTTCGGTTCCCATCCCATTTCTATCTGATCGCAATGTTTTTTGTGATTTTTGATCTTGAAACAGCATTTATTGTTGCCTGGGCTGTCTCATTCCGCGAGTTGGGATGGGCTGGTTATTTCGCAGTGCTCATTTTTATTGTCGAACTTTCTGTCTTGTTGTTCTACATCTGGAGATCAGGTGCTCTGGATTTTGGTCCCGATGGTAAAAAGATTCTTGCTGCTTATCATAAAATAACGAAGAAAAATAATTCATAATGGAAAGATTAATCAATCCCAGAGAGATACGTATCGGTGAGTCGATGGAGGAGGAGATCAAAAGGTCTCTGGTGTTAGGCAAGCTTGAAGAATTGGTAGCATGGGGCCGTTCAAACTCGATGTGGCCTTTTGGATTCGGACTTTCATGCTGTTTTGTTGAGATGGCTACCAGTCTTACTCCAAAATACGATATTGCCCGTTTCGGCGCTGAAGTATTACGTAATACACCACGCGAAGCCGATGTGATGATTATTGCCGGAACCGTATTTATGAAAATGGCACCAATCGTTAAAAGACTGTACGAACAAATGATGGCGCCCCGTTGGGTGATTTCGATGGGTTCATGCGCCAATTCCGGTGGTATGTACGATATATATAGTGTTGTGCAGGGTGTCGATAAGATTCTTCCTGTTGATGTGTATGTGCCTGGCTGTCCTCCTCGTCCTGATGCTTTCATGCAGGGTTTAATGCTGCTCAAAGAAACAATCAGTCAGGAAAAACGACCTTTGAGTTGGGTTGTCGGACCACAGGAAATTATCAGACCAGCTAAGATTTCACAACGCGACCTGAACCATGATGCCCATACCAGCATCACATTTCTTCGTCCGACTGATGAAACTTTTGAAGTAAAGAAAAAGAAATAAATATTATATTGATTCTATTAAGATCCATATTTTCAATATATTAGCTTGATAAACTGAGAGAAAAACGAATAAATAAATGCCTTCAATAGCCGAAGAAATTCTTCAGGTTTTCGAAACCCAGGGTTTCGTTACCCAAAAAACCCAGGACGACATGACAACCATTTGGGTTCCATCGTCGAAGCTTGTCGAGCTGCTGCAATTCGTTAAAAATAAAATCAGCCTGCCTTTCAAAATGCTGTATAATATCACAGCGATTGATGAGCGGCAGCGAAAACACAGAGAGGATCAACCCGATAGTGATTTTACCATCGTGTATCATCTGTTTTCGTTTGATCGCAACCAGTACCTGCGTATCAAAGTCGCCTTGAAAGGTGAGTACCCAACCATGCCGAGCATCACTTCCATCTGGAAAAATGCCAACTGGTATGAAAGGGAAGTATTTGATATGTTCGGAATCAAATTCGATGGTCATCCACATATGACCCGTCTGATGATGCCCAAGAGCTGGAAAGGTTACCCCTTACGCAAGGAGCATCCCACCAGAGCTACCGAAATGGGACAGTATAATCTTACCGATGAATTGCAGGATGCAGAATTAAATGCGCTTACCTTCGTTCCGGAAGAATGGGGTATGTCGAGAACAAATGGAAACACAGAATATATGTTTCTGAATCTTGGTCCCCAACACCCTGGAACACATGGTGTACTGCGTGTTATCATTCAGTTGGACGGCGAAGAAATTGTTGATCTGGTTCCTGAGATTGGATACCATCACCGTGGTGCCGAAAAAATGGCTGAGCGCCAGACATGGCATTCTTATATTCCATACACTGATCGTATTGATTATCTGGGTGGTGTATTAAATAATATGGCTTATCTGTTACCGGTTGAGAAATTAGCCGGGATTATTGTTCCTGATCGTGCGCAGGTGATGCGTGTCATGCTCTCCGAGTTTTTTCGTATATCGAGCCACTTGGTCTGGTATGGTACTTTTGCAGCGGATCTTGGACAACTTTCACCCGTATTTTATACTTTCACCGACAGGGAAAGGGTTTTGGAGATAGTTGAAGCAATCACAGGTGCACGCATGCATCCAAGTTGGTTCCGTATTGGTGGAACTGCCATGGATCTGCCTAAAGGTTGGGAAAAACTGGTGAAAGATTTTATTGATTATTTTCCGAAAAGACTCAATACATATGATAAACTGATCATGCAGAACAGTCTGATCAAACAGCGTACCCGTGGCATTGGTATTTTCACCACCGAAGAAGCCATCGAATGGGGCGCAACAGGTGCCAATCTGCGTGCTACCGGATTAAAACACGATTTCCGTAAAGCAACACCATACAGCGGTTACGATCAGTTTGATTTTGAGATTCCTGTGGGTGCCAACGGCGATTGTTATGATCGTGGCCTTGTACGAATCGAAGAGATGCGACAGAGTCTGCGTATCATTGATCAGTGTTTGAAGAATATGCCTTCAGGTGCTTATAAAGCAGAACATCCTTTGACAACACCTCCCCCGAAGCATCAGACTATGCAGGATATTGAGACGCTGATCAACCATTTTGTCGGTGTCACATGGGGTCCGGTGATGCCGGCCGGAGAAGCAATGATTCCGGTAGAAGCATCTAAAGGGAACAACGGGTATTACCTTATAAGTGATGCACATACCAATATTTACAGGAATTCAATCCGTACACCTTCTTATGCCCATATGCAGATGTTACCGTTAATCACCAAAGGTTATTCGGTTGCCGACCTTTTGGCCACATTGGGTGCAATGGATTTTGTACTGGCTGATATTGATAAATAACAGAATTGATAATTTTGAATAATATATTGTAATAGAGATGCTTACAGCAGAAGAAATACACGAAATTAAAGAGGAGTTTCATCTTTATCCGTACAAGCAGGCCGCTTGCATCGAGGCGTTGAAGGTTGTGCAGAAGCACCGTCGTTGGGTTTCGGATGAAAACGTGAAAGATCTTGCCGGATTACTTGAGATGTCAGCTGAAGAAATTGACAGCGTTGCCACTTTCTATAACCTGATCTATCGTAAACCTGTCGGTAAATATGTAATCCTGCTCTGTGACAGCGTAAGCTGTTATATAATGGGTTATGAAACTGTATTACAGCATCTTGAGCGAACACTTGGGATTAAATATGGTGAGACAACAAAAGATGACCGCTTCACAATGTTACCGGTTCCTTGTTTAGGTACCTGTGATCATGCACCTGCCATGATGGTTGGTAAAGATCTGTACCGTGATCTCACTCCTGAAAAAATTGATGAGATTTTGAATTCTTACAAATAGTGATTGTCAATCAATACATCCGATATTAAAAATATCCATATATAACACGAAGATTTATCTTAACCTACAACAGATAACCACGCATACAAAATGGAGAGACCGCTTACAAAAAATATTCGCCCCGACGGAAAACCGGTGTTTATCAAGGAGTATGAGTCCCTTGGTGGCTACCAATCCGTTAAAAAAGCATTGAAAATGCAGCCCAAAGAGGTTACTGAGTTGGTTAAAAAATCAAATCTCAAGGGTAGGGGAGGCGCTGGATTCAACACCGGATTGAAATGGAGTTTTGTCCCCATGGAAGGTGAATTTGAACATAAATATCTTGTTGCCAATGGTGACGAAATGGAACCTGGTACCTTTAAAGACAGATTACTGATCGAAGGTGATCCTCACCAGCTTATTGAAGGTATGATTGTTACTGCCTTCGCCATACAGGCTGATGAAGGTTATATTTTCATCCGTGGAGAATATGCCTATGCAGCCGATGTGGTTGCCAAAGCACTTGCCGAAGCATATGAGGCTGGTTACCTTGGTAGCAATATCATGAAAACAGGTTACAAATTCAATTTGCACCTGCATACCAGTGTTGGACGATATATTTGTGGTGAAGAAACAGCCTTGCTGAATTCACTCGAAGGCAAACGTGCCAATCCAAGGGCGAAACCACCCTTTCCGCAGGTAAGCGGATTGTTTGGTCAGCCAACCATCGTGAATAATATTGAGACTTTATGCAATATTCCCCATATCATCAACAATGGCGTTGAATGGTACAATGGTTTGAGTCTGACTCCCGGTGACGGTGGTACCAAATTGTTTGGTGCCTCAGGAAAAGTGAAAAAACCGGGTTTGTGGGAATTACCTTTTGGAGTAACACTGCGCGAATTGCTTGAAGATTATGCAGGAGGAATGCAGGACGGATTGAAATTTAAAGGTTGTCTTCCTGGTGGTGCATCTACAGATTTTCTGGTTGCCGAACATCTGGATATCAAAATGGATTATGCATCAGTTGCTGCAGCCGGAAGCCGGCTTGGTACAGGAACAATGATTGTTCTGGATGACAAAACCTGTCCTGTTGGAATGGTTCTGAACCTGGAGCATTTCTTTGCACAGGAATCCTGTGGATTCTGTACACCTTGTCGGGAAGGCCTGCCCTGGACAGAAAAGATTCTGAGAAAGATTGAGGAAGGCAAAGGTGAAATGAAAGATCTGGATATTTTGCAGTTCCATACAAAGTTCATGGGACCGGGAAACACATTCTGTGCGTTGGCGCCTGGTGCAATGGCACCATTGCAAAGCGCCCTGAAATATTTTAGAGAAGATTTTGAGCTACATATTAAAGAACATAAATGTTCGTGGAAATAAATTAAGATGGCTAAGATTAAGATTAACGGTAAAGAACTTGAGGTAGATCCGAAAAAGAACCTGCTGGAAGCCAGTATTTCAGCCGGTTTTGATGTGCCTTATTTTTGCTGGCACCCTAAATTAGGGTCCATAGGATCGTGCAGGCAATGTGCAGTGGTAAAATACAGAGACGAGAATGATAAGGTTGGACGTGTTGTAATGTCGTGTATGGAGCCAGCTTCGGAAGGATCGATCATTTCGACTGATGCACCGCAGGCAGTTGAATTCAGGTCGAACGTCATTGAGGCCCTGATGACCAATCACCCGCACGATTGTCCGGTTTGTGATGAAGGAGGCGAATGTCATTTACAGGATATGACAGTAATGTCGGGACACACGACCAGAAGATATGAATTTGAGAAACGTACCCATAAAAACCAGTACCTCGGACCTTTCATCAACCATGAAATGAACCGTTGTATTCAGTGCTACCGTTGTGTTCGTTACTATCGTGATTATGCAGGCGGAGACGATCTGAATGTATTCTCTTCACGTAACCGTGTTTATTTTGGACGCGCCAATGATGGTGTTCTTGAAAGTGAATTTAGCGGAAACCTCGTGGAGGTTTGCCCAACAGGTGTTTTTACCGACAAGACGCTGAAGAAACACCATACCCGTAAATGGGATTTAACCACAGCACCCTCTGTTTGTGTGCATTGCAGCGTCGGTTGCAATACCATTGCCGGGGAGCGGTATGGATCTGTCAGGCGCATTTACAGTCGTTACAATGAACAGGTGAATGGCTATTTCCTCTGCGACCGTGGACGTTTTGGTTATGAGTTCGTAAACAGTGATCAAAGGATCAAAAAATATATTATTCCGGCTGCAACCGAAGGTGTTACCAAAACCACTGCCTTCGATTTCATTGCAAAAGCCTTAAAAGGAAAGAAAATTGTTGGTATTGGCTCACCAAGAGCTTCACTTGAAACAAACTTCACCCTTAAACAACTGGTTGGAAGTGAGAACTTTTCAATCGGTTTAAGTAAACTTGATTATCAATTGGCAAAGCTTGCGGTTGATACGCTTAAGAATGGAAGTGTTAAATCACCTTCATTGAAAGAGGTTGAACAAAGTGAATCAGTTTTTGTGCTGGGTGAAGATGTTACCCAGACAGCACCGATGCTCGCGTTGGCCATCCGTCAGGCGATCAAGAATTTAGTCAAACCAAAAGCAGACAAAGCAGGTATTCCGCAATGGAATGATGCCCCTGTCAGAGAAGTTATACAATCGGCACACGGCCCGTTGCATATTGCAGCACCTGTTGCAACCCGTCTGGATGATGTGGCAACAACAACCTATTACAATGCTCCCGAGAATATTGCGCGTTTGGGTTATGCAGTTGCACATTATATCAACAATAAACTTGTATTGCCTTCCGGCTTATCCGAAGAGGTGAAAATATTGGCTGGAAAAATCGCGGCTGATTTAATGGCATCAGCAAAACCATTGGTTGTGAGTGGTGTCCATTGCAAAAATGAAGACATCATCAAAGCAGCATCTGATGTTGCAACTGCGTTGAAAGAGGCAGGAAAGTCAGTTTCACTGAGTCTGACATTTGAAGAGAGTAATAGTTTTGGGGTTGTTCTGATAGAAGGAAAACCACTGGAAGTGCTGTTTGATGATGCCAAAACTGCAAAAGCGGAAATACTGATCGTTGTTGAAAATGATTTGTACCGTCGTTTGAGTAAAGAAAGGGTTGATTCCTGTTTGTCACAATTTGAGCAGGTGATTGTGCTTGACCATAATTGTACATCCACAACAAAAAAAGCGACAGTAATATTACCTGTGGGTACATTTACCGAAGCTGACGGAACCTTTGTGAATCAGGAGGGCAGGGCACAGCGTTTTTATCAGGTATTTGTTCCTGAGAGCGACACAGCCGAAAGCTGGAGACGTATTGCTGAATTGGCAAAAGCCATTGAAAAGCCGGTTGTTGGCGAATCCTTCTTTGATTTTACCAAAGCTGTCGCGAATTCAATTCCACAATGTAAAGGAATTAATGGCATCGCTCCTCCGCCTGACTATAAAATTGAAGGACAAAAAGTTCCCCGTGAATCGCATCGTTACAGTGGCCGAACAGCCATGAAAGCAAATATAAATGTGCATGAACTGAAGCCTGCCGAAGATTTGGATTCCCCTATGTCGTTCACCATGGAAGGTTTTCACGGTGAGGCACCTTCTGCCCTGACAACATCCTATTGGTCACCAGGCTGGAACTCAGTTCAGTCGATCAATAAATACCAGATCGAAGTCGGTGGAGCGCTGCATGGTGGCGATCCGGGTCTTCGTTTGGTTGAACCAGTTGTAAAAGGAACCTATTATCAAAGTATTCCGGATGCATTCAAGGTTTCATCAAAAGGGTTGGTTGCTGTTCCGGTTTATAAGATATTCGGTTCAGAAGAGTTGAGTGCGAAAGCCCCTGCTGTGAAGGAAAGAAGTGGAGAAGCATTCGTTGTCTTAAGTACAGCTGATGCCGTTAAACAAGGATTGAAAGAGGGAGAAACTGTTGAGATTTCAATGGGTAATCAAATAACAAGTATGAATGTGATCATAATGAAGGAATTAGCGGAAGGACTGGCTGGTATTTCAGCTGGTTATTGTGGCGTGAATCCTGAATTGTCGGAAGTTTCATTTAAAAAATAGAGTCGGATATGGACGAAACCTTGCATTATATATTAGTCATAGCGGGCGTGTTGATTACGCTCCTGACCATTGCTGCCGGTAATATTTATATTGAGCGCCGGTTGTTATCCTTATGGCAGGATCGTTATGGCCCAAACAGGGTAGGACCCTTCGGGATATTACAGGTCGTTGCCGACGTTGTGAAGATTTTCACCAAAGAGGACTGGATTCCGCGTTTTGCCGACAGAACCATTTTTGTGTTTGCTCCTGCAATCATCATGATTACAATTCTGATCACCTTCGCAGTGATTCCGTTTGCACCAAATATTGTTGTTGCTGATCTGAATATTGGTCTGTTGTTTTTTCTTGGATTATCATCATTGGGTGCTTATAGTCTTGTTTTGGGAGGTTGGGCTTCAAATAACAAATATTCACTTCTGGGAGCTATGCGTGGTGCAGCGCAAATGCTTAGTTATGAAGTATTCATGGGCCTTTCGTTGATGGGCGTTGTGATGATGACCGGCTCATTCAGCATGGTTGATATTGTTGAGGCACAGAAAAATGTTTGGTTTGTGATTCCTCAATTCGCCGGATTTGTCATATTCCTTATTGCTGGACTGGCCGAATCGCACCGTATTCCTTTTGATATACCTGAATCGGAAAGTGAGTTGATCGCAGGTTTCCACTCTGAGTATTCCGGAATGAAATTCGGAATGTTCTTCGTTGGTGAATATCTGGCAATCACATTGATTTCGGCATTGGTCACAACTTTGTTCTTCGGAGGATGGTTAGGACCGGAATTTCTTCCGCCGGTTGCCTGGTTTGCTATCAAAGTATTTGCTTTTATCGCTTTTATCGTATTGTTGCGTGCTTCATTGCCACGGCCACGTTACGATCAGTTGTTGGGATTTGGATGGAAAATCTTACTTCCGTTATCATTGATCAACATTCTCGTTACAGGAGCAATCCTGTTGAGTAATTAAACGAATTATTGACAAAAAAACATAGATATGTTAAGTCATTTAAGAAGTATAGGATTGGCGCTCGCACATACATTTGCCAAGAGAGAGACCATCCAGTATCCTGATCAGAAGGTTGATCTGGCTGCCAGATACCGGGGACGGATTGTTCTCACCCGCGATCCTGACGGAATGGAACGTTGTGTCGGTTGTTACTTATGCGCTGCTGCGTGTCCGGTCGATTGTATTTCACTGGAGGCAGGCAATGATGAAGAAACAGGAAGAAGATATCCGGTTACATTCAGGATAAATTTCTCACGTTGTATCTTTTGTGGTTACTGCGAAGAAGCTTGTCCGACCTATGCCATCCAACTCACGCCTGATTATGAAATATGTGAGTATGACCGCAAAAATTTAGTGTATGAGAAAAAGGATTTATTAATTGCAGGACAAGGCAAACAACATGGGTATAATTTTTACCGTGTTGCCGGAATGGCAATCGCTGGTAAAGACAAGGGTGAAGGACAGAATGAACTTCCACCTGTTGATGTGAAGGGGTTGATGCCTTAGTTGGTTGATAGGTTGATAAGTTGATTGGTTGATAAGTTGATAAGTTGATTGGTTGATAGGTTTATAAGTTTGAGAAATGAAATACGCATTTGAAAATTTGGAGGTTTGGCAAAAATCAAGGGAACTTGTAAAGTTAATTTACAAGTTGACTTTTTCTTTTCCAACCGAAGAAAAATTTGGATTAACAAGTCAGATGAGGCGTGCAAGTGTTTCTGTAAGTAGTAATATCGCTGAAGGCAGCACAAGATGGAGCCAGAAGGATCAGGCCCGATTTTATGAAATAGCTTTCGGAAGTTTGATTGAAGTGTTAAACCAGGCAATATTGTCAAATGATCTTGGCTTTATGGATGAAGATTCACTAATAAAAATGAGGGTTGATACAGATACTATTGGACGAATGTTGAATTCATTGTATAATTCAACCCATAAACCTATAAACCTATAAACCTATCAACCCATAAACTAAATAAACAAGAATAATAAATTTAAAAAATAGAAATAATGTTAATAGTGTTTTACCTGGCGGCGATAGTAGCGATAGTTTCGACTATTCTGGCTGTTACACGCTCAAATGCTGTCCATTCCCTGCTCTATCTGATTGTTTCGTTTTTGGCATCAGCTGTAGTGTTTTTTGTTTTGGGTGCACATTTTATCGCCGCACTCGAAGTGATTGTTTACGCTGGCGCAATCATGGTACTTTTTGTTTTTGTCATCATGATGCTTAATGTTGGCAGTGAAACAGAAATCGCGGAAAAGAAATGGCTTTCAATCAAAACATGGGGTGGACCGGCTATTCTGTCTCTGGTACTTTTTTGCGAACTGGCTTATGTCGTATTAACAAAAGAATCGTTGCCCGGAAGCGAAGCCATCGTGACACCAAAAGAAGTAGGTATATCATTGTTTACACAATACGTTCTTGGAATAGAGATTGCGGCTGTGATGCTCATGTCGGGTATTGTGGGCGCATATCATCTTGCACAGATCAAAAAGAAAAGCAAACATAGATTTTTGGGAGGAGAAGAATAATTATGAATACAATTCCTGTTGAACAGAGTTTATTGCTGGCGGCAATGCTGTTTGTTATCGGACTGATTGGTGTGCTTTCACGTAGAAATGTCATTCTCATGCTCATGTCTGTCGAAATCATGCTCAATGCTGCCGGAATGGCATTCGTTGTAGCCGGATCACGGTGGGTACAACCTGATGGACAAGTAATGTTCATCTTCATTTTATCAATGGCAGCAGCTGAAGTTTCAGTCGGACTCGCATTGATTTTGCAGATGTTTCATATCAATAAATCGATTGATACGAAGACATTGGGAAAACTACACGATTAGTTTTCTATAAAATATTGGAATATAGATGTATATAAGATATAACAGTTTTTAAAAACAGAAATACCAAATACCAAAGATATGATTGACTACTTGTGGTTGGTTCCTGCACTTCCTTTTCTAGGCTTCCTTATTCTGACTTTTTTCGGAAAGAAGCTTTCAAAAAACGCAATTTCATTTGTCGGTGCGGGTTCGGTCGGATTGGCGGCTTTGTTGACGATTATCATCGGAATACAGTTTTTACTGTCTCCTCCTGAAGGTAATTTTTTCAATCAAAAGCTATGGACATGGATGAGTGTTGGAGGTATGTCACCTTCCATCGCTTTTCATCTCGATGCCTTATCCTTGATTTTCATTTTTGTAATCACCTTTGTTGGATTCCTGATTCATGTGTATTCAACTGAATATATGCTTGAAGACGAGGGATTTGCACGATTTCTTTCCTTTATGAACCTGTTTGTCGGGTCGATGCTGGTGCTTATTTTAGCCGATAACCTTGCTTTGATGTATCTTGGTTGGGAAGGTGTGGGATTATGCAGTTTTCTTTTGATTGGATTCTGGTACAAAGAGCCTGCCAATGCAGCAGCTGCGCGTAAAGCTTTTATAGTAACCCGCGTGGGTGATACCGCCATGGCTTTGGGTTTGTTTTTACTGATCGTCAATTTTAATACCCTCAATATTCAGGAAATCCTGCATACAGCGCCATCACAATGGACTGCCGGTAATTCAACCGCTGTCTGGATCGCGTTTTTACTGTTAGGCGGCGCTGTTGGAAAATCGGCTCAGCTTCCTTTACAAACCTGGTTACCGGATGCCATGGCAGGCCCATCACCTGTGAGTGCTTTGATTCATGCCGCAACCATGGTAACAGCCGGTGTTTACCTTATCGCAAGAAACCATGTTTTGTTCGAACTGGCTCCTTCTGCCATGAGTGCAGTAGCCATTATCGGAGCCGCAACTTTGCTGATGGCTGGTTTTGCTGCGATTGTTCAAAACGACATCAAACGCGTATTGGCCTATTCAACCATCAGTCAGATTGGTTATATGTTTCTCGCACTGGGCGTTGGCGCATGGTCAGCCGGTGTCTTTCATTTTATGATTCATGCCTTTTTTAAAGCATTGTTGTTTCTTGGTGCAGGCGCAGTCATTCATGCTTTGCACCACGAACAGAATATGTTCAAAATGGGTGGTTTACGCAAAGAATTGCCCATTGTTTTCTGGACGTTCCTTGCGGGTTCTGCAGCATTGTCAGCTTTGCCTCTGATCAGTGCCGGTTTCTACAGTAAAGATGCCATTTTATGGTATGCATGGTCATCCGATAAGGGTAGCCTGATATTGTGGGCGGCCGCTTTCTTTGGCGCTTTTGTAACTTCGATTTATACATTCAGGATGGTGTTCCTTACCTTCTGGGGTAAAATGAAAACCCATGTTCATATTCATCTCGGAAACGCGATGCAGGTTCCTTTGATTGTGCTCGCTGTGCTGTCTATACTGGGTGGCTTTATCGAAACTCCGCATAGTCTTGGACATATAACCCTGTTCTCAGGTTTTCTGAATCCTGTTCTCCCTGAAGTCCAACTGAACCATGGTGGAGAATTTACTGAAATTATTCTGCAGATTGTTACAGCGCTGACCGGATTCCTCGGTATCTTTTTAGCATGGCACTTCTGGTACAAAAAACCAGCGATGGTGTATAACTTTAAACAAACCAGTCTTGGAACGGGATTATATAAACTTTGGCTGAGTGGCTGGGCATTTGATTGGGTATATGATACATTATTTGTTAAGCCATTTATCAAACTTTCACAGATTAATAAAGATGACATTGTTGACCAGTTAAATATCGGTCTGGCCGGACTGGTAAACTGGCTTCACAGTCTGGTAAAAAAGACACAGAACGGCAATATCCGCTGGTACGCAACAGGCATTGCAATAGGCTTAGTAATCACTTTAACCATTGTACTTTTCTTATGATAATCATATATTTAATCGGGATTTTAATGTTAGGTGGCGCTGCAGCATGGATTGCTGACAGGTTCAACAAACATTACGCACGGAACATTTCCTTGGTTGCGGTTTTAATAGCTTTTGCAGTTGCAATGGGTTATACAGCTGCCAACTATGTTCAGATTACTTCCTCAAATGCAAGCCTTTGGCTGATTGATTATAAGTTAAGCTGGATTCCCGCATTTGGTATCAGTTTCCATCTTGCAATGGACGGTCTGAGTTTGATCATGGTTTTACTTACTCTGTTTCTGGGAGTTTTATCCGTACTGATTTCGTGGAAAGAAATTAAGGATCGCACTGGTTTTTACTACTTCAATTTACTGTGGATTCTGGCAGGTATCATTGGCGTGTTTACCGCTGTTGACTTATTTCTTTTTTACTTCTTCTGGGAGATTATGTTGATTCCCATGTATTTCCTTATCGGAATATGGGGTCACGAAAGAAAAATATATGCGGCCTATAAGTTTTTCATCTATACACAGGCAAGCGGTTTGTTGATGTTTCTTGCCATTCTGGGATTATATTTCGTTCACGGCAAGACGACCGGTGTGTATTCATTCGATTATTTTGATTTGTTGGGAACGAAATTTGAACCAACCATGGGATTTCTTCTCATGAGTGGATTTTTAGTCGCCTTCACTGTGAAGTTGCCAATTGTACCTTTGCATAACTGGCTGCCTGATGCCCATACACAAGCGCCTACCGCTGGTAGTTTGATTCTTGCCGGATTGCTTTTGAAGACTGGTGCCTACGGTATCATTCGTTTTGCAATTCCTTTCTTTCCTGATGCAGCACATGTTTTTGCTCCTTATGGAATGATTATCGGGACAATCGGTATCCTTTACGGCGCAAAACTAGCTTTTTCACAAACCGATCTCAAACGACTTGTTGCTTATACAAGTGTGAGCCATATGGGTTTTGTCATGCTCGGTGTTTGGGCATTCAATGAACTTGCATACCAGGGTGTTGTGATGCAGATGGTAACACACGGTATCAGTACAGGTGCCTTATTTATTCTGGTCGGATTTTTATACGAAAGAACACATACCCGCGATATCAACAGTTTTGGTGGTTTATGGGCACAGGTTCCAAAGCTTGGTACTATGATGTTGATTTTTGCCTTAGCATCCCTGGGGTTACCAGGATTGGGAAACTTCATTGCCGAGTTTCTTGTACTGGCCGGTTCTTACCAGGCAAATATGATTGTTACTGCGATCGCATCCATCGGATTGGTTCTGGGAACTGTGTATTCACTCCGTATTTTTCAACGGGTGTTTCAGGGACCAAAAATCAAAGAATGGACTATGCCTGACCTGAGTTGGCGTGAAACAATTGTGATTGGCTCACTGGTATTGGTTATCCTGTGGTTAGGACTTTATCCGCAGCCAGTTATCGATACTGTTAAGCCAGTAATTGCGAATGTTTTAGGATATTTATAAAAGAAATTTAGTTTAATTATTCCCGTCTAAAAGGGATCAAAGCAATATATGACAATGAATAAACTAATTACCACACAAGACCTGATGCAACTTATGCCATTCATATTGATGTTGGCCATGCCGGTGATTCTTTTGATAATTATTGCAATTAAAAGAAACCATCTTTTTACCTGGCTGTTTACCCTGGCAACTTTCGCAGCAGTATTGGTAACTGTGATTACGAATTTTAATCAGGCCCCTTTAAATATAGCGTTATTGACAGTGGATAAGTTTTCGTTGCTTTATACGGGTGTATTTGCAATTGTTGGACTGGTAATTACCTTGTTGTCGCATGATTATCTCGAAAAGACATCTGATCATAAAGAAGAATTCTACTTATTACTGGTTTTCGCAACTTTAGGTTCTTCACTTATGGTGGCAAGTAACAATTTCGTTTCTTTATTCCTGAGTCTTGAAGTGTTGAGTGTCTCCTTATATTCGATGATCGCGTATCTGCGAAATCAGGATCGGGCAATCGAAGCAGGTTTAAAATACCTTGTGCTTGCGGCTATGTCATCAGCAGTATTGTTGTTCGGAATTGCGCTGGTATATTTTGAAACAGGCGTTTTCAGTTATACTTTGATTGGAACCAAACTCGGACAAATCGGATTTACCCCTTATATGGTAGCCGGATTTGCCATGATCATTGCCGGAGCAGGTTTTAAATTATCTGTTGTTCCTTTTCATTGGTGGACATCAGATGTTTATCAGGGAGCCAATTCTCCTGTCACTTCATTTATTGCCACTGTTTCAAAAGGTGGAATGGTTGGAGGTATGATCCGTATGTTTACCTTAATAAACGGACTTGAAAATCATTCCGTTGTTCTGGTATTGACAGTTATTGCAGCAGCCTCCATGTTTGTAGGAAATATTCTGGCACTTCAGCAAAATAACCTCAAAAGATTGCTGGCTTATTCTTCCATCGCGCACCTTGGATATATCCTGATCGCATTTATCTCGTTCGGTAATGGAGGAACACAGGCAGCCACTTTTTATCTGGTAGCCTATTTTGCAACCACTCTGGGTGCTTTTGGAATCATCTCGCTGCTTTCGACCCCTGAAGGCGAAGCTGAAAATATAAGTTTTTATAAAGGATTGTACTGGCGCAAACCCGTTTTGGCTGCATTCATGACACTGGTTATGTTTTCATTGGCTGGTATTCCATTGACATCTGGCTTTGTCGGGAAGTTTTTTGTCGCAACCTCCGGTGTAAAAGCTGACTTGTGGGTACTGCTTTTCTTTTTGGCAGTAAACAGTGTCATTGGAGTATATTATTATCTGAGGGTAGTTGTGATGATGTTCAGTAATAAAGATAACTCACCTGAAACAATTCAATGTGGTAAAGGAATAAGTTCGGGTCTTATCGCGCTGGTATTTATCGCATTGATGATCGTTTATCTGGGCGTTTATCCCTCAGGAATAATGGATCTGATTCAAAAATCTATTATAAATTAACTTTTCAGTTGATCTAACAAGCTATAGTATCATGTTTATCTCATTTTTTTTATAAAAAATGGGTTGTATTTTTCTCTCTGCATAAAAAAAATAGTATTTTTACATGTTTGAAATACATGTGCAAACAAGGATTGTATTGTTGTTTTGATGCAATTGTTTTAATGTCAGTAGATTATAAAAGTTTGTCAGTGTTTTTAACAGAATGAATTTTAAGTTTTTATTTTTTTATAATTCTTTTTAATTACTAATTTAATTTTTTCGACCAACATGAAAAATTTTTTCAGATTAAGTTGGGCCATGATTGCCCTGGTGCTCGTAGCTCAATTCACATCTTGTAAAGAAGATGATCCTGCTCCGGAAGTTATTGCCAGTTTCACTTTTGCAGTGGACGCAAGTGACTTTATGAAAGTTCAATTCACCAATGCTTCACAGCAATATGCTACCCTGGCCTGGGAATTTGGCGATGGTGGTACTTCTGCTGAAGTAAATCCTTCACACACTTTTGCAGCTGTCGGTACTTATACCGTCAAATTGACTGCTACTAATGGCGTTGTAACTGACTCTCATTCTGAAACAATTACAATCGCTGACCCTAACGCACTATTAACCAAATTAGTAGGCGAAACTACAAAAACATGGAAAGTATTACGTGATGTTTCTGGCGGTGCTTATCCATTGGAAGTTGGTCCTTACGATCGTTCAACCATCTGGTGGGCTGTTGGTTTAAACAATGATGAACTTGCTCTTCGCCCTTGTGTACTCGATGACGAGTGGACATTTGGCCGTGATGGAAGCATGGTTTTTTATGCCAAAGGTAACTATTGGGCCGAAGGTTCAGTTTATCCTGATGGTTCAAACAACATGTGCGCTTCAACAGCCGATCCAATGGTTAACAAAGATGGCGTTGATGTATCAGCATGGGGTAACGGAAATCATACTTTCGAATTGACCCAGACAACCCTTAAGGTAAACGGTTTAGGCGCTTTCTTAGGCCTTGCCAAAGTTGGAACAGAATATGAATTTACTGTTCCACAGGAATCTGTAACATACAATTTGATTTCATTGTATGATGGTACAACTGATACCCTCGTCGTTGAAACAAATTACTATTTCGCTCAAGGTGATGCTACCTATGGCGGATATTGGAGATTTGTTCTCGTTCATTATGATAACCCTAACGATGAGCCTCCAATCCCATCACCAGTGCCTATTGCCAATTTTAGTTTTGTTCAGGATGGTACCACTGTAACATTCACAAATAATTCAACTCTGGCTGATTCTTATTCATGGGATTTCGGTGATGGTACAACCTCAACCGAAGCCAATCCTGTTCATGTGTATGCTGCTGATGGTAACTATACCGTTGTCCTGACTGCAACCAATGCAAATGGCCAAAGTACAGCTTCATCAACAATCATCATTTCAAGTACAGTGCTCACTGAAGCCAATTTGGTTGGTGATGCATGGAAACTCAAAGCTGGCGAACATGCAGTGTATGTTGGTCCTGCAATGGGTAGTGATGGCTGGTGGACTGCACCATGGGCAAATTTCGATGGTTCAACTGTTGGAACACCAGACGACTGGTCATGTATGCTTGATGATGAATTCATCTTCAGTGCCGGTGGTGGTTTTGAATACAAAACCAATGGTAGCTCAAGAAATGATGGTTATATGACAACCGATCCTGCTACCCAAACCAATGGATGCTGGAGTGATGCAGAAATTGCTGCCAGTGGTAATGGCGCTGCATTTGGTTCATGTGCTACTCATACCTGGGCATTTGTTCCTGCTGGTGAAGGTACCAGAGCAGTCATTACTTTGACCAATGGTCCGGGATTTGCTGCCTTTATTGGTTTCATGAAAGGATTTTATGGTGGTGAGAATACTGCCAATGCAAACCTGCCTCATGGTGGTGCTGCAACTATCCAGTATGAAGTTATGGCTTATGGAATAAGTGATGGTAAAGAATTTATGATCGTTACTGTTGATATTTCTGGTGGACATGATGGATCAGCTTCATGGACAATGGAAATGGAAAGATAATTCAATTTTGAATTAATATATTTAAGCAGGAGTAGGTGTACATCACCTGCTCCTGCTTTTTTTAAATTATTTTTTGTCAGGTCTGATCAGTCAGACAATCCATTGTCTCAATATTTCCTCGGATTTCATTCAAAAAATGCTGTAAATTAGTACCGTTTTTGATGCATTGTCATTTGGGACATTATTAACATTTTTCTAAATTTAATAAGTTGATTATGAATAAATTATTTACACTCTTTTTGTTCTTCTTATTCAGCATGTCAGGTTTTGCACAGACAAAATCCTTTAATGGAACCGTTTCTGATGCAACCGGACAAGGATTACCTGGTGTAACCGTGCTTGTAAAAGGGACAAATAACGGAACGACCACTGATATGGATGGTGTTTTCCAGATCAATGTCAATCAAGGCGATGTGATCCAGTTTAGCTATATTGGATTCGTTACACAAGAAATTGTCTACGCTAACCAAACCTACTTAAAAGTAGTTCTGACTGAAGAACTGACCGTTTTAAATGAAGTGGTTGTAGTTGGTTACGGTGTTCAGAAAAAGAAAGATCTCACCACCGCTGTCTCAGTGGTTGATGAAAAAGCAATCAGAGACCGGCCAATGATCTCCGCTGCTGAAGCATTGCAGGGAAAAGCCGCCGGTGTTCAGGTAACCCAGCCTTCAGGTAAACCAGGTGTTGGATTATCTGTTCGTGTTCGTGGAGCTACCTCAGTTTTGGCTGGTAATGAACCATTGTATGTGATCGACGGTGTGCCTACAACCGATATTCAGGGATTAAACCCAAATGATATCGCTTCAATGACTGTATTGAAAGATGCCTCTTCCGCTGCAATTTATGGCGCCCGTGCTGCCAATGGAGTTGTGCTTATCACTACAAAACGTGGTAAAGAAAGCGCTCCAACCATTTCATTCAATACCTATTACGGTTTCTCTAAATTGAGAAAACCTATCGAAGTGCTTACTACAAAAAAATACCGCGAGCTCATCGACGAAATTATGCCGGGCAGTCTTGATCCAGACGCAACCGATTATACAAACTGGAGTGACGAAGTATTCGGAACAGGTCAGAATCAGGCATATCAACTTTCTGTTGCCGGTGGCTCCGACAAATCGAAATACTTTGTTTCAGCCGGTTATCTGAGTGATGCCGGTATTGTAGCACCTGCCAAGTTCGACAGATATTCAGTTCGTGTGAACCTGGATAATCAACTCAAACCCTGGTTGAAAATGGGTACAAGCATCAATATGCTGCATCTCAAAACAAAAGATACACCTGACAATGCCAGTTCCGGTCGTGGTGGTGTGATCATGAGTGCTTTGAATACTCCTCCTTTCCTCAATGTTTATAAAAATGACGGAAGTGGCTGGTACGATCCTAATCCTTTCCAGCCTTCATGGGAAAACCCGATTGCCTATATGGAAGGACCTTCCCAGGAAGCAATTGATAACCATATTCTTGGAAACATCAACCTGGAAGCAACCATCATTTCAGGACTTACTTT
>CAJBPB010000028.1 GCA_903957365.1 uncultured Bacteroidota bacterium | reverse complement strand
GCTACTGACAGAGTGAATGAAAGCTTGCATACCAGCTGCCAATGTATGAAGCCCGAGGAACGAGGGCGAATAAGGTGGCAGGAGCAGCCTGGAAAACCGAAAAAACATACTGACATTAATCTGCCACGCTCTTTAGTGGCTGGTTAATGGCGATATAGGCTTGCGAACCTGCTCAAACTGCTTAAAAGGCAAGGCATTTACCGGTGCTGGCATCAGGAAAAGGACCGAAGTAACTCATTAAAGTAGCTATTATGGAAGGTGAACGGAGGGCACTCGACATGCACCGCTGGTATTCGGTATTAAAACAGTGAAGGGAATAATGGTGCATGGCAAGGGCGCGTAGTGAAGCCTGTAATAACAAGCTATCTTTAATGTGTTACAGATCGAGGTAAAAATGCTTTGCCGTTACTCGTTGTACTGATTCACGAAAAAAGAATAGTTCTGGGATATCTGCCAATATTTGCACCCGAAGCATGAGGCGTGCAATAGGTGGCAGAAGCTGGCTGAATAACTGAGGAATTTCATGGAACTAACCTGCGGCTATTTCTTCCCGCTGGTTGGTGACTGTTGCTCTGCTGGCATACCATGATCACTTGCTGTACCCGAAAAGCTGAAATTTTGAAGGCGGAGCCAGGTGAAAAGATAAGTTTAGGAATAGAATATCAGGTGATGGCTGAAAAATTTACAGCATGAGTGGTGCAGTATGTGATCAAAAAGCCGCTGCCAATAGGTATCCTTTTCTTGATACTTTTTGGTAGCGGAAAGGTCAGAAGTCAGGAATATGGATTCTACAGACAAGGGCAACTTACTGTACCCGAATGGAGGTGGTGCCGCTTTTCAGGCATCCACCGCAATGAGTGGTGCAGTATGTTGACCAAACAGGATTTGCTTACGGAATAATTTTCCTGATGCCTGCCGCCGTTTTTTTTTCAACGGGGACAGGCAGCGACAAAGGCTGGCATACCCATGCTGCCTGTATATTCAGGTCAAGGGCAATGAGCGGCGAGGATTGGGCTGGTGGAGTGACTTATTGAAAAGCCTATGCCAACAGCAGCCCAAGACTGTGCAAGCCGTGAATGGTATAAACCGAAAAGGCAGGCAGCAAACTCAAATTGCACGTCATACTGATACCGGATACCTTTGGAAGAGCACCCTCTCAAACCTCTCGTGCTGCTAACCGGATATTTAACATAATTTGGTTATAAGACTGTCCGCAGGGAAAAGCTAAAGCGCTGGCAGTAAGCAGCAGCGGCAGTTTTATAACATCATGTTATGTTAATATAGACGGTACTAAACTTACTGAGGGAAGGAGATTGCTGGCTACAAAGGATACCTGGCTTGGAAAGCCAGAGGGTGGGTGGGCGGGGAGCAGGAATGCTATCCGGGAGATGGTTTGCTTCATAAACTCAGAGTATGAGAGCGCAATGAGGGAAACCAAGCAGCCTGGTAAAAGTACAAACTTAACTCCGAGCAACGATATAGAATGAAGGAATGACAAGTGAAGCCATGAGGAGCTTGCGAGGAATAGAGCGGAACCTGGAATGACTGAATGGATTAGCGGTTGCGGAGGGAGCTATGTGTAGTAACTTTTTTATGGATTTTTTTATGCACAAAATTATGTCGCCATACTGGGTTAATCAAGAGGCATCAGACCGGAGGCTTACATTGCAATAGCCTGTTACCGCCTGGGGTTCTTTGTTTTAAGTCATTTTTCTTTTCAATTTGCTACACTGTTTCTGTCTGTCGTGCGTTATGGCAGGCATACTCTTTGGTTAGTTTTAGTTTGTGCGTTAGCTTTTTGAGCGACTTGCCAATGAGTATGACTGCGAAGGGTTGATGGGCTATTTTACTTTTGTTTTCATTAATTCCGTCAATGTAACTGAAAATGGCAATGCCGAGCCATGGCCTTGTTTGTATTTATCCAGTAATGTTATATCCCATTCCTGATTTATTAATTCTTTATCTGTAACCTCTTGGATTTTGTAAACTAAATAATAGTTCTGAGAAGGTTCAGTGGGATAGCCTTTATCAATTAAAGTTTGTTTTGAAAATACACGGGGTCCCGTTTCTGTTATTCTTAATAATCTGCCAGTTTTCGTCTCGTCAGTTGTATGCAATAATAGAAATTTAGCACCAGCTTCTCCAGGCCCTAATCTTAAAGAACCCCGACTGCTGTCGGTTCTGGCATTATATAATCCACTATTTATAATCCAATCGATATTTTCCTTTTTATAAAAACCAACAAGAATATATGTATCATCAGGAATCAAATTTCGATTTTCCCCATAGGTTTCAGGTAACGATTCGTTTACCTCATCTTCTTTTTGAGGCTTATTCCTATAAACATCATAAGTTCTGTACGCAATTTTTTCACGCTGAGAAGCTCTGTTTACAAAATGATTGATGACTTCCAGTATAAATTCTTTCAGTTCGCCTATTCCATCATCTGTTTTTGAAGGACGTACCGGGAAAGCGCCTAAACCAGGAATTATTTCATGAAATCCCTTTCTCATAATTGAAGTATCTCCAGGGTAAAGAACATACGCGCCACCTGTCCGGCGAATAGCATCTTTATATGCATGCATCTTCAGCAAATCTGCATTTTTGTAAATGCCTTTTCGGTTTTCATCTTTTTCTTTTTCTAAATCTTCTATAGTTTCCGTTTTCAATAAATCAGTAAGATTAGCAATCTTGTACTTTGCATCAAAATGAATATGAACAATAAGTTCCTGAAGTTCAGCATCCTTTTCTGATATACCAAAAGGCCAAAAAGATAAAGTATAATCTGGACGCATTGTTGTTGTCCAGCTGCCGGAAAAAGGATAATCGTGTTGACCGCTAAACGACCTGTTATAATTAAAGCGTATATTTAACTGACGTGTACCTGTATTAAAAATACCGATTAGAGCTGTATGATTTCCCTGTTTGAGTTGCAGATTCAAACCGTCAGCTGTCTCTTTTATCAATTCTGAAATTTCTTTTGGTTCGATTTCGAAAATTGATTTAAACAAATCAAGCAATTTAAAAAACAACCAGTATTCATAAAGAGTTGCTATATCTTTCTTTCCACCGCTATATACATCATCACCACCTTTCCATACCAGTTTTGCAGCAAGATCAAACATTAACCAAACACGTAAAACTTCACGGTACCCTTCTTTGCGCTGTAATACAGGACTGTTTAGCATTAATGTTTCAGGGCGGGATATTTCCTTAAAAACTGAATGATGTAAAAATGATTCCAGTTCCTTTTCCAACAATCCCGATTCATAGAATAATCTGGACTCTTTCGTAGCTTTTTTATTAATATCTGAGCAAAATTTCAAAAAACTTTCAAGAGCGAATTTTACAAATCGGTTTTCGGGAGTATCAACAGTATCTGATTTTCGCACCGAGGTTATTTTACCAGGAATACTTTGTATACCATACTGATGCAAGTAATGATTTTCAGGTAAGTAAGTCCGGTTACTTCCAGCAATAAGTTCTTTAATATTGGAATTTTTAAAACGCCTGATATTCCTGATATCCTTTTGTTCTAGAGTTTCTTTCCATTGTGTTACCGGTGAAGAAACAATACGATGCACCGAATCTGCAAATTCATCAGTCGCAATAATTGATTTAATAAAAGCAAATTTCTGATAGAGAGACTCGTTGTCCTTATCAAAATCAGTTTCAAAATTATGAGATACTGGCGAGTTGGCTTGCATTAGTAAGTCGGTACATTTTTCTGTAATCAGTTCAAGCATATCACGGTATTCGTTGCGATAATTTGCTTTTACAGACCTTACTTCTACTGATATTTTGCCTATTTCCTTGTCATCTTTTAATAAAGGTAATGCTAAAGTGCCGACATAGATATTGGGTGAAATTGTTCCGAGATAACTTTTGCGTGAATGTGGCTGTATAATTTGGTCTTTCGCTAATGCATAACTACTGTTATTTAATTCATAATCATACGAAAAACCTTCTACCAATTGATGCTCTGCTTCTCCGTTTTCCAAAGCATCAGACAATACGAATAAAGTATTATCAACTTTAGTGTCGATAGTAAGTTGCAGACCTACTTCTATACGGTCAAGATTGATTATTACAAATGGTTTTGATTCCATAATTAGGCTTCTGCATAACTGGCAAAGCCGTTCTCAATAGCACCTTTGTACATACGAGTGATTTTTTCGAGAGATATTGGGTATATAACTCCATCTGATTCAAAATCAAAAGCCTCATTAGCAAAAACATCCTTTTCAATATTTACAAGTTTTACTTTATCTACACAAAAACTTCCTAAAGTAATCAGAATAGGGCAAAGTTTTCGGCGAGAGCCGTGAAGCTTAGGTAAAAGCTTTTGCATAATGGCAATATCAACCTTCTCTTCAGAAGTCAAATCAGCATCAATAACTGTTAGTTGATTTATCAAACGTATTATTTCCGTAGCACTACGATAACCAAACTCAGCACCGGTTTTCTTTAGTTGTTCAAAAAAGTTAACTAGGGTTATATGTGTACCAGTTAAATCCTGCACACCAAAGTCTTTTTCTTCAGCCATTTTCAGAAAGCTTTGTGCCATAGATGCTCCCTTACTTTTTAGTTTATCCATATCAACATCCTTTCGGTTAGCAAAGAAGAATTCAATTTCATCTTTGGTAACCCTGAATTCTATGGCATTTGCTCTGTCGAGCACTTTAGGGCTAAACATATAAGTAGTTTCATCGATATTTACTGTTCCGATAATAAATAAGTTGGAAGGTAATGCAAGTTTAGCTGGAACTCCATTATTTATTGCACCCTCAGTAAAAAGCGAAATTTCGCCTTTTGATTCCATTACACTCAGGAAATCTGCAAAGTAGCGTTCTACATGGCTCAGATTCATTTCATCCAGAATCAGAAAATATGGTAATTCTGGATTTTTGTTAGCTTCAATAATTACATCAAGAGCGCCATTATCGGGTTTAATGTACTCTTCTGGCTTTAATGCATTCGGATACCCCAACAAAGGTTCACGGTTTGTCCAGTCAGCACCCACAGGAACTATGCAATACTGACTGATGTCCTGGCATATCCAATGAGTAAAAGCCTGTGCTAATTTGGTTTTTCCTGAACCTGATAATCCGGAAAGAATTACAAATGGTTTAGTTGTCAATGATGAAATGAATCGATATAATATTTGATCTGAAAATTGCAGCCCAGTTAAACCCACAGAAGTTATAAATTCCTGTAGTAAAATTTTGGGTTCAACAGAAATAGTATGGATAGATATTCGAACAATATTCTCTCCTTCAAGCCAACCTTTAAATTGTTCAAATGAAAGTCCAAGAACTTTATTAAACTCATACCATTTAATTTGTTCATAAAAAGTTCTTTGAAATGGTTCCGCTGCAGAAGGCTCTTTCCAACCCATATTTTCCAAATGACCTTTAAGTATTTCTTTGGCTAATGGTCCAATCTCATTCTTTGCTAATATTGGAGAAAAATCATAAGATGTCTGATCAGAACCTGCTCTAAAATCTGTGGCAACTCCTGCTTCATTTAAAGCATAAGCTAGATTAGTATAAACTTTTCCATCGATTTCATTTCTTTTAACAACTCCTTGCATTTCTGCGCTAACAGACTTTTTAAAAAGTTCGATTAATGTTTTATGACTATAAATGATAGAAACAAGTAATAATGCATATTGGGCAGGAGTATCAAACTTTTTAACTTCATCCCATGCATCAGGTAATACGTTACTATTATTACCAGCAAGCATTTTTCTGGCTTGTTCAAAATCTAATTTAATTTCATCCAAATGATTTAATATCTCCATTTTTGAATATTTTGGTATTAATTCGCTTAATTTGAAGTAACCATTTTTGGTTAATGAAACTGTATGTCCGTCCAATCCAATAGCCATATTAGTTAGGTTTTACAATTATTAATTTCTCTTTAACATTTCGATCCCTGTCATCTTTTCTTCCCATTGTCATATGAAGATGATCCAGCGATTTATATGTAATGGTGTGATTGAGGAAAATAGTATTTGCTAAAGTCAACAATTCCTCAAAAGCAATCATACCCGTATCGCTATAACTTAAAACTAAAGATGATTGATTATCAGATATTAATTTAAACATTTCCGAAAAAGCGCCT
>CAJBPB010000027.1 GCA_903957365.1 uncultured Bacteroidota bacterium | reverse complement strand
TGCAGTGCTTCGCGGTTGACCGGAAACGGAGGCGTATCATCGACTTCATAAGTGCAGGCCGTTTCGTTTTTGATACGGTAAACGATCTCTTTACGGGTTTTGAATTCCATGAGCGCTGTTCCGTCGTATTCGCCCAGCTCGCTCAGGGTTGGCCTCATGTGACGGATTACCTCGGCATCATATTCCTCACTTTTATTATAAACTCCGGCCGGACAACGGCAAAATAATTTTTCTTTGGTAAGTAATTGCTGGTGCACTTCAAGTCCCGACATAAAACCGATGCGATCGTATGCTTTTTGATTGGCTTTTTTAAGGCTTATATAGCCGGCATTTTTTTTAGTTGCCTCATAATGAGCGCGTGAATCGAATGAAATATCCATAAGTTAAGGTTTTGTACCGATTTTCGTATCAATCCCTCAAAATTATGGAAAATTAGCTTTCCTTTTTAAAAAGTGAGCTAAAGTTTGGAGTGAGCTAAAGTGAACTGAAGTGAACTAAAGTGAGCTAAAGTTCGGAGTGAGCTAAAGTGAACTAAAGTTTACCTGAATTTTAGTGATTTTCCTCCGAACTATAGTTCGCTCCGAACTTTCCCTTTTTATTCTCTACTTTTGCAGGGTGAACAAATTACAGAAAACATTCATTCTTTTCTTTCTGGTATCAACGACATTTTTTGGCCTGAACAACAATGCATTCGGTCAGAAAACGGTTATTCATATCGAAAAAGCCCGTGTGGCCAATTACGATAAACGTCTTGGCGCTGATGTCCAGCGGCTGATTGGTAATGTTGTTCTGCGCCAGGATTCAACCTTGTTTTATTGCGACAGCGCGTATCTGAACGACAGACTGAAGAATTTTGAAGCATTCAGTAACGTCCACATCAATTTTAATGACAGTCTGGATATTTACAGCAGACGACTGAAATACGAAGGTGAAACACGTATTGCTGAGCTTTTCGATTCAGTCAGAATGATTGATAAAACCATGTTGCTCGAAACAAACTATCTGATTTACAACAGAAATACCAAAATGGCTTCTTATCCTGACAAGGGCACGATAACCAGTCAGGACAAGATCTTAAAAAGCAAAAAGGGCTATTACCAGACGGATAAGAAGGAGTTCTACTTCAGGGAAGATGTGGAACTGATCAGCCCTGATAACACTGCTTATTCAGACACACTCGTGTACAACACGGAACTGGAGACAGCCTGGTTTCACGGTCCCACGGTTATACGCGGAAAAGACAATACCATTTATTGTGAATATGGCTGGTACGATACCAAAAAGGATCATGCACACCTGAGCCGGCGGGCAAAAATATGGAGTGAGGAACAAATGCTCGAATCGGATCAGTTGTTTTATGACCGTGACATCGGGTTTGGCGATGCGAAAGGAAATGTTCTGATCTCAGACACGACCAATAATATGCTGATCAGCGGTGACGTTGGTAAAATGTGGGAGCTCGAAGGGCGCTCATTTGTTACCGGAAAAGCACTGGCCCGGAATTATGACGAGAAAGATACATTGTTTATGCACGCCGACACATTGTTTTTAACTTTCAGTAAAAAGGAAAAACAAGCACATGATTTGTATGCCTATAAGCACGTGAAGTTTTTCAGAAAAGACATGCAAGGCAAATGTGATTCGTTGGTTTATCGTATGTCCGACTCGGCGATGCGCATGTATGTCGAACCTGTATTGTGGTCAGAAAAGAACCAGCTGACAGCCGATTCGATCATGATCGCTATCTCGAAAAACAGTGTCGATTCTCTGGTAATGTATAATACTGCCTTTATTGTTTCTCATGATTCAATCGAAAATTACAACCAGATCAAGGGAAAAAACATGACCGGATATTTTGTAAAAAACGAGTTGAAAAGCATTTATGTTGATGGGAACGCGCAAACAGTATATTGGGTTCGCGAGGAAGATAAAACCCTGATAGGCACAAATCTGGCACAGTCGAGTACAATGCTGATCAGGTTAACTGAAAATGAAATTGAGAGTATTACTTACCGGTCTAACCCAAATGAGGTGATGTATCCCGAGAAAGAACTGCCGAAAGATTCGAGCCGTTTGAAAGGCTTTCGGTGGCTGAGCGAATGGCGGCCTGAATCCAAAGCCGATATCTTTGTGATCGGACCAAAAGAAATTGTAAAACCTTTGGAAGAAGCGCAGAAACCAGTCATGATGGAGGATGAACCGGAAGAATAAGTGACTGGTGACTGGTGACTGGTGACTGGTGACTGGTGACTGGTGACTGGTGACTGGTGACTAGTGACCAGCAACTTTCATTCCTAAAACAGGCTTATCTTCACATAACGTTTCGGGTTCAGGCGCACATCCTCAAGCAGTTTGTTGAGTTCAGCTGCCGACTTTTCCAGTTCAAAATACAAGGTGTCATTTTTTAACAACATCCCTGCGGTACCTTCGCCTTTATTCACCTTGTCAAGTATTTGCGTAAGTTCGTTCAATGCTTTGTCAGCATTACGAATCGTGCTGGCAATATCAGCAGCAGCCAGTGAATCGCTGAATGTGGCGGCATTTTTCATGATCCGATTCAATTCATCACTGTTTTTCTCAAAGTTTCGGGTAATCAATTCAACATTGCGCATGATTCCTGAGATTCTTTTGCGTTCGCCCGAAATAAGGGTGTCGATATTGGCCGTCGTATTCTCAAGATTCTTGAAGGTGAGACTGATATTCTGCAGACTCTGAATCAGGTTTTTCTTCGAATCTTCGTTCAAAATCGCCTGAACTACAATCACCAGCGAGTCGAGTGAAGAAATAAGCGCTTCGGCCTTGGCCTTGATTGGCGCAACCTGGGCATTTACAGCATCCATTAAACTGGCTTCGATAGAAGCTTGCAGGGTGTCTCCCGAAAGCGCGTTCATTGGTGAGTTCCCCAATATCAGCTCAACAGCTTTTGATCCCATCAGATCTGAACTGAAAATACGTGCTGTGGTATTATCAGGAATAGGAAAATCACTGCGCAACGATAACACTGCAACAATCCGTCCACTCATGTCAGGGTGAAACAACAATCTGGTTACCTGTCCGACACGCATTCCATTGATAACGACAGGATTCGACTGAACCAATCCGCTTACGTTCTGGTAGGTAGCATAAAAAACACGCTCTTTCACAAAAACATCATTTCCTTTGAGAAAATTGAAGCCCCAGATAAACATCACCAGCGCTGCGATAAAGGAAATGGCAATAATATAGACTCGTTTTGATTTCAAATTTTTGAGGGTTTGATTAGACTAAGGGCAAAGATACTAACTAATGGGGGTGAAACGCAAAATAAGTTCATGTTAAGATTTCATAAACTATCATCAGAAACGTTCCGGATTTGATTTATGCGTAGTTTTTTGAAGAATTAAGTAGCTAAAATCATAAAATGTCTTACAAATTAGGCTATAGATTGGAAATTAATTTTTGTAAAACAAAAGATTTATTCAAAAAGTTATTTAACCGCAAAGGTTGCAAAAGTTAAAGCCAAGTACCGCAGAGTGAGCAGATACATTAGACTCTGCGTAACTTTGCCTATTACTTTGCGAGTCGCTGCGGTTAAAAAACATAGAAGAGTGGTAAGTTATTTCATTTCAGCTACATAAAAATGAATGTGACATTATTTGAGTCAAATTACTTAAGTCTTCAGTCGAGGCAAAATTGATGTTAATCGCAGCGCTATTGACAAAGATTTTAACGAAGTATGCGGGCTTCATTCATAAAAAAATGCCAAAGAAAATATTTCAGACAATTTCTCAATTACCCAATTTCAGTGCATCGTCCATGCTGATGCGTTCACCTTTCTGGAAGGCCACAACAAAAGCATCGGGGAAGTTTCCTGAACGCATGAGATTTTGATGGGCGGTGGCTTTTTTAAGGTCGGTAAACGACCCCGAGGTGTATTTAAACAATCCGTTGTGAAAATACAAACCAATATCTTCGATTTCAGAGAAACGTTTGTCAGTGAATTCCAGTTTCTTCGAATTTGTATAGAATTGCACTTTATACACAAGCCCTTGTATATCCGCTTTTTCCACTTTGGTTTTAGGCACTTCCATTGGCTTGCCTGCAGGTTTTACCGTTGTTTGTTCTTTAGGGGTATCCTCTGTTTTGTCAACCGGAATTTCCTTTGTCTGAACGATGGTTTTATTTTGAATGGTCTCCGTCTTTTCCTCGGTCACCGCCCAGGGTGTAGTTGCATTGTCGCGTTCATATTTTGATTTGAAATCTTTGAAAGCCCTGTAAATACATTGTGCCATGAACGAACGGCCACTTTCAGAGAGCAAAAAGGCTTCTTCTTTCGGATTGCTTAAAAATCCAAGTTCAACAAGGATGCTGGGCATGGCTGTCCGGTATAAAACCAGAAACCCAGCCTGCTGAACGCTGCGATCCTTGCGTCCCGCACGTTTTGTAAACTGTTCCTGCACCGACTGGGCCAGACTGATGCTTTGTTGTTTATACTCACTCTGATACAAGGTAAATGCTATATAGGCGGGTGTGCTGTTCGGATCAAAACCCCCATATTCGCTGTCCGCGTTTTCCTCTAAAAGAATGGCCGCATTTTCAAGTTTGGCTACTTCAAGATTGGCTTCACTTTTATGCTCCCCCATTACGAACGTTTCGGCACCGATGACAGTGCTGTTGGCCACAGCATTGCAGTGTATTGAAATAAAAATATCTGCATTTGCCTCATTGGCAATACCTGCACGCCGGTGTAGTTCAATAAACTCGTCTTTGGTGCGGGTATAAATAACGGTTACATCCGGCAGGTTTTGTTTGATGTATTTTCCGGTACGAAGTGCAACATCAAGGGTGATGTTTTTTTCCTTTGAATTCTTTCCCACCGCGCCCGGATCTTTCCCACCATGTCCGGCATCGATGACAACGGTGCGTATCTTCAGCCCCTTCTGGGATAAAACTTCCGGCGAAAAAAGCAGGCATACAACAAACACCAGAATGAAGCGTTGAAACATAGATTGATAGCCGAAAGGAATTTGAAAGTATATTTGCAAGATTAAATTCTTTTGATCGTTTGTACAAAATTAGTGAAAACCATTTGATAAATAATAACTGTATCAGCAAATTATTAACATATAGAAAGTTAATAGCACTTTCTGTATTCTTAACATACTTAATTCTGTTTTTATTGCCTTTGCAGATGAGTGCCCAGGACACATTACCTGATACAAATTTGTCAATCAGGCAGGTTGATACCTTGCGTTTAGCCGATTCTCTCAGGTTTCCGGATATGACTATCAACCATGATAAACTGAAAAGTCTGATTGACACATCAATCACCAAGACCATTGAAAAGGCAAAAGAAATTTATCTTGATTCAAAAGTGGAACGTTCGGCGCGTGATTCTATCATGCAGGATCTGAAAAACCAGAAGGTGTATCTTTTTGGAATGGCTGTTGTAACCTATGGCGAAATTAAGATGGAAGCCGATTATATTGAAATTGATTTTAATAAAAATGAAGTATTTGCCAAAGGTGTCCCCGATTCGACCGGTAAATTAATAGGTAATCCCGTTTTTACCGAGAGTGGGCAAAAATTTGAAGCCCGCGAAATGCGGTACAATTTCAATACCAAGAAAGGTTTGATCAGCAGGGTTGTTACCGAAGATGGATCTGGTTTTCTGCATGGCGTTAAGGTGAAGAAAATGCCCGATAATACCATCAACATTGGATCAGGATCTTACACAACCTGCAACAACAAGGAGCATCCGCATTTTTCGTTTCGTTTTAACAAGTCAAGGGTAATACCTGATAACAAGATTGTTACAGGGCCGGCTTATATGACCATCGAAGATGTCCCGACACCATTGGCCATTCCTTTCGGGATGTTTCCTAACAAATCAGGTCAACGGTCCGGGATAAGGATTCCAACGTATGGGGAATCAAAAAACAGGGGATTTTACCTCGAAAACGGGGGTTATTATTTCGCGATCAACGAGTATATGGATCTCGATATTCTTGGAGATATTTATTCGAGAGGGAGCTGGGCGATCAAGCCTACACTTCGTTACACCAGAAAGTACAAATTCAGCGGAAGCTTCAACTCAAGTTATGCGATCAATATTGTAGGCAACGAAGGATCGGCTGATTACCAGAAAAGCAATGATTTTCGAATCCGCTGGACTCACCGTCAGGATGCGAAAGCACGACCCGCCGGCCGTTTTAGCGCCGACGTGAATATCGTAAGCAGCAACTTCAGTAAATACAATCCTACTTCAACAGAGAATTATCTCAGCAATGAGTTCAAATCGAGTATTGCCTATCAAACGAATTTCAACAATAAATTATTTCTCACGCTCAATGCCAGTCACCGGCAGAATACAAAAACAAAAATTGTTGAAATTGTGCTGCCCGAGCTCACCTTATCGGCAAACCAGATGTATCCCCTGAAGAAAAAAGCAAGTACAGGCAAACCAAAGTGGTACGAGAGTCTGAGTGTGAATTATACCACCAATGCCAGAAACACGGTAAGTTTGCCCGATAGTCTGCTTTTTAAGCCGACCGCAGTAAAAAAACTTCAGAACGGTATTCAGCATTCCATCCCGATAAGCTTACCTATCAAGATTCTGAAGTATTTTACATTGGGTAGCAGCATCAATCTCAACGATAAAATGTATTTTAGTTATCGTCAGAAAAGCTGGAGTAATGATACGCTTTTTACAGGAAATGACACCGTGGTGGGTTTTGTGGATACCGATACCATACAGGGATTCCGGAATGTGATCGATTATAGCTTATCGACCAATCTAACGACCAAATTTTATGGTATGGTAACACTCAAAAAAGGTCCGGTGCGCGCAATACGTCATGTTGTAAGCCCCCGTGTCGGTTTTAGTTATACCCCCGAATTCGGCGATCCAAAATATGGGTATTATGATTCTTATGTCGATGGGGATGGTGAAACACAGTATTACAGCGAGTTTGAAGGTGCAATTTATGGTTCACCTCCCAAAGATAAATCAGGCAGGGTAACTTTTGGATTAAGTAACAACCTTGAAATAAAAGTCCCTTCAAAAAAAGACACCATTACCGGAATGACCAAGGTTGTGCTTATCGAAGATTTAACATTATCAGGCAGTTATGATCTGGCAAAAGATTCATTGAATCTTTCTTATATCACCGTCAATGGAAGAACCAAATTGTTCAAGAAACTGAATATAACCTATAGCGGAATCTGGGACCCTTATGTTGTGGATTCATCAGGCAGACAGATTAATCAATTTGAATGGGATGTGAACAGACGGTTGCTGCGGCTTACGCAAACCACATGGAATTTTGGACTTTCATGGGCCTTGAATCAGAAGGAACTTAGTAAAAACAAGGAACGAACCTCAAAATTGGGTACCGAAGGTGAGTTGAACGAGATCAACAGGAATCCTGATGATTTTGTTGACTGGACAGTCCCATGGTCATTGAACCTGAATTATAATCTGCGTTATA
>CAJBPB010000026.1 GCA_903957365.1 uncultured Bacteroidota bacterium | reverse complement strand
TCCCAATGATCCTTATCCCCGGTTGCAATATAAATCGTATTCGAAGTTGCGTAGTCTGTCGGGATTACAATATCACTCACAGCCAGCACGCCATTGTTATCGGTAAGGCATGTCCAGCTGGAACCGTTGTTCGATGTAACCCACAATCCACCGGATGCGGCACCCACCCAATAAGTACTGTTGTCAGTGGGATGAAATGCAATACAGTTTATTCTTCCGACCCCAGCATATCCCCCATCAGAACTATTTGGCCCTGAACTTGTCCAGTTTGCCGAAAGCACAGATCGATCAGGAGGATTTGTTTTCAGATAATCCTCATAGATGAGTTGTGCACTTCTGACAGGAAACTCGCCAGTGGATGGATTGATTTTTCGTTCCATCTCATATTCCCACCGTTTAAACTGCTTCCATCCTATGGCTTTTTTCTTTACGCCATTTACAAAGTAATAGCCTTTATCCACCTGATAAGGTTCCCAATAGGTATTGAATGCATTTTTATAATCGTAAAAAGTTAATTCTCCTTTTGGCGTACCTTGAGGGATGTTTATCATCCAGTTTTGTGAAAACATAATAGATGTAAGAAACAACCCGATTAGTAAAAAACAGATCCTTTTTGTCATAGTAGTTGTGTGTTACTCCTTTTTTTATTGACTTTAATTTATTTCATCAGAAATTACCCCTCATTACTTCCCAATCAATAACTTATACAAATAAATACTTTTTTTCTCTGCAAACAGCAGTAGTTTCATAATACAGATACTCCCCAATACGCCCACTGGTTTGCTACAATGTAATTAATCTGTATAGATTATCATTCTTCATCCAACCCTCTTTTCTTCATCCTCAGCATATAGCTTTTCCTCGTTCCATATCCAACAGCCATCAGCATAAGTATTTCGATGCCGCCTCCAATGGGAGCGCTGCCACCTACCGGTGGGCCTTGCAAGGATGGATCTCCAGGAGGAGGAGGCGGACCTTGTGCAATTAATTGTTGTGATGCAATTAGTAAAAAACTGAATATTAAGATTTTAAACATATTCTTTTTCATGGTTCTGGATATTACTCGACGAATACTTTTGCTGAATAAATCTGGTTACCGGAGATGATACGGACCATTCCAATGCCTGTGTAACCGGGAACAGAAATAGAACCAGGTGTTCCAGGTACCAGCTGCTGACTGACAACCAGATGGCCCAAAAGATCATAAAGTTCCACGATGGCTTTTTGTCCGGTGATCGCAGTAATATGAATATTAATTCGGTCATTGGCTGCCCAGATATGGTAGTCTCTGGCGGTGGATTCACCGAAGCCATTTACCCCATAAAAATGCAGGGTGAAACGGGCTGCATCAAATCCGGTATTATGGGTAAAGTTGTAAAATGGCGTTTCACGTAAATCGGTCATGGTATTCAGGAGTTTATCTTCGAGGAAAACTGATACCTCTGTATCAAACGATTCTAAATCACTTACTGTGATACTTACCTCTCCTGACGAATTCAGTGTAAAGTCAAGCGGAACAATGGTTTCGGACGATTCAAATGACAAACTGTTGATGCACAGTCTGCTATTGTCAGCGGCAACAGAATTCAATTGTGGCGCATCGGCACCACCCTGCAATTTGTAAGCATCAAAGTCGCTGTCGAAATTCGCGGTAGCTGATCCGGTAAAACGAATGACGGTTTCATCGGTGGCATTATTGGCAAAAGCATGGATGCGCAGCACGTTCGGAATCACCTCATCCGATTTCCAGAATGCCTGCGCATTGTGCACTCTTACTGTATTGTCCATCGTCAAAACTGGGGCAGCGCCGCTGGCATGAACGAAAAATGATTGTCCGACCGGAATGAATTGTGTTCCTCCATTCGCTCCAACACCATCCACAAATGAAGCATAATTGACGGAAGAAGCAGCAGCGCCGGCAGGCCAGATATAGATGGCATTGTTAATATTGGTTTTTACCCAGCTTCCTGCTAACCAGTCGATAGCCGATGGATAAGGATTGGGAACAAGGTTATATCCATGGGGATTTGCGTCTGTGAAACCGGTTTGTGCGGTAAAAGTGCCGTTATTCATCGGACCGGCAAAAATATTGGTCGTACTTGCTCCATCGGCATAATACATCATATATCCTTTTGTGACATCAAGTGGGGTGTCAATTTCTGTCCCCATACTGTGCCAGTTATTTGTCGATTCAACAAAATCGAACAGATAAGAACCAACGAAAAGCCCAGTTACAGGAATAGCAGCAGCAGTCAACGGAACAGAAACAAAGTGATAGAGCATATCCGAAAGGTCAGTGCTGCCGGTCACCACTCTTTT
>CAJBPB010000025.1 GCA_903957365.1 uncultured Bacteroidota bacterium | reverse complement strand
GCGGCCTTTTCTTTCCGCTGATTAGTGACTGCTGCTCTGCTGGCATACCTATGCTGCCGGTAATTTCAGGTCAATGGCAATGAGCGGCGGGGATTGGGCTGCATTAATGTTTTTTTGAAATGCATAACCCACCAGCAGCCCAAGACCGTGCAAGCCGTGAATGGTATGAACGGAATAAGGCAGGCAGCAAACTCAAATTGCACGTCATACTGAAACCGGAAAACGCTGGAAAAGCACCCTCTCAAACCTCTCGTGCTACTAACCGGATATTTAACATAATTTGGTTATAGGACTGCCGCAGGTAAAAATGCCAGGTAATGAAAAAGCAGCCGGTGTGGGCAGGGATATGGCTGAAAAGAAGATCATTTATCAGCCCATAACGGTTGCTGAGCATTAACTGGCGTGCCAATAGCAGAGGGTGAAAGCCAGCAGCGGCAGCTCCTATAACGCCATGTTATGTTAATATAGACGGTCTCGTCCTACTGAGGGAAAGAGAATGCTAACTACCAGGGAACCTGGCTTTAGCCAGAAGCCAGCAGCGCAGCTGCTGAGGGTGGGTGGGTGGGGAGGAGGACTACTAAACGTGAACCAAATGGCACAATTGCCTTAAATACATGATGTATATTTAGTTAATTGCATATATGTCAATAATATTCATAAATATAGGTATACTTCTTGGTTGGCAGATTTTTGTCATCATATTCTATTGCAAATACAAAATTTCCGTTAAGGTCATGACTGTATATCATTTTATCTTCAAAATTCAGGGCTTCCGATAAAGAGTTTTTTGAATAAGTTTCTGCAATGATTCGATTCCCTGATTGACCATAAACATACCTGATTTTTGAGATTACTTTACCATTTTCATCTTTTTGCAAAAAAAATGACACCTTTCCCTCCTTATTGTATAAATACTCTGTTTGACAAGAATTACTAAGATTAAAATATTTCCATTGATCTGAAATTCTTTTATTTTCAGAATTATATTTTACAATCGCTTTGGCATCAGGCTTACCATCAGAATTGTATCTGATAATTTCTGAAATTCTACCCAGCTTATCCTTTTTAAACTGAGAAACAGTAGAACTCCCGTCTTCAGAATAATTGGTTTCTTCAATTTCATAACCATTTTCATCATAAGTGGCCATATAAATCAATTTTTTTTCGATAGATGGCTCTCCAAACTTATAGTCTGATGAATAGACACATTTTTTTTTAATCTTAGGAACGCTCGGATTGAAATTTTCAAAATCTGAATTTCGGATGAACTTATTTTTACAAATAGATCTTACTGAGTAACCAAAATTATCAACTGAAAGCCCAATTATAGAATAGCAAATAATGATCACTATCAAAACGAGTTTTTTTCCCATGGCATTTTATTTAACATTTTAAAGGAGGATTTTTGAAATCCATTTAAGAGTTCCATAGTTGATATTTTGTGAATTAAATATCAGACTTTAGACGAATCGTAAAGGTAATTGGGAAAAGTGGAATTTTTAATGTATTAATCCTAAAAAAAACAAATATTATGATTTGCTTTAAGAATTACATTCACAATATGCTTCATTTCAACCTCCCACGTTTGGCCTTCATGTTTAATTGTATGAATGGTATCATCCCAATTAGGACCGGTTGATCTGGTCCCGACAATTTCATATTCCTTCCCTTCGACAAAAAAAAACCGATTACCTGCCTCAAATGAGTAGCATGGCTTTCCACTGATGTATGTTAATTCAAGACCCATTAACGGATGTTATTGGTATACCATGCATAGAAATCATCGAAGGTGTGAACGATCAGGTATATTCCCCCGGCTCTTTCAATATCGGATTGATACTTTGCCTGAGCGGCACTCTGGCGATCCTTGCCCCATTTGACTTCGATCTTTACTGATCTTCCTTTAATTGTTGCAGAGATGTCAGCACTACCTCGTGTCATTGTTCCGGGAATCCATGTTACAGAACCGATCTGCCTTGTGTGCCCCAGTGTATCAACAAAGGATATTCGGTTGTCAATTGTTCGACCCATTACTGAAATTCTTTCGGCCTGGCCACCGGATAGTTTTATGAATTTTATAACGGCTTGGGTAAGACTATTAGCATTATTGACTCTAATTGGCTTACTCGGCAACAATTCATGCCTTATTTCCGGATAGCGTTTTCTCATGTCAGACCGGATCATTTCGTTTAATATATGGATTGGCTTTGTCATAGATTCGATAATAATCGCCGCTTCAACTTTCATTAAAAATTGTGAGGGTATAACTACCAGATTTGCAGATCAAAAAATCGACTTTTAACAAACTCACAAAAATTTGACAAGAAGTTTCAGGCATTTTTCTGAATGGGTAAATAAACTACCTATGATTTATATAAATTAAAATTTATTTGTTAAAAAAAACACATATTACACTAACATACAAATGGATACAAACTCACAAAGCATCTCACAAACTTTCGACCGTGGTCAGAATTTGTGTGAATTTCAGAATGGTGTTTCATCATTGTAATTTTTAGATTTATCACGAGTGAACATTTCCCTTTTAAATAGATAAGGCCTACCGGTTTTGGGTGGTTCTGTTGCAAATGGGTTGAAATAAATTGATTCTGTTGATGGCAGTAGATAAAATTCATTTTTAATGGCATGCCTGAGGTAAGCAATATCTACTTTACTATCACGGTCAAAAAACCTCTGCTTAATCGACTTTATATCAGCATAAAACTCGTCCTTATTCGATAATTCATTCATAAACAAATCCTCGAATAAGACCTGAATTGCCTTATATAGCCCTGATTTAGACTCCTTCTTTACATCGATTAGAGAATCATTTGCAAGTTCTGCCGGTGTGAACCCTGAACGGTCATGCGAAAAATCAACCGAAGGTAATGTTGTGAGGTAATGAAGAAATGCAGGTATTTCATGAACCATGTCGGATTCAATATTATGGTTCTCGATTGAGGGAGTGTTGACTTTTCGTATGAAAAACCTGATTTCTTCTTCATCAATCCGGGCAAACTTATCCTCGTTATTTGATGTCAAAATAATCTTACCAAAAAAAGGCATCCGGTATTGGCTGACAAATTTTTGATTGACTGAGATAAACTTCTGAGTTGCCAATGCTTTCAACTTTTCAACTGTAATAGTTTTCTCAATCAATGTTTCCTCGACTGCTATAATGTTACTACTTGCATAGGTTGAGTTAAACCCGTTAACCAGATCATCCGGCGTTATATTGGCCATATTGTCCCCAAATACCATATTCAGCCAATTCAGGAATGTTGTTTTGCCGGTTTGCCTCTCGCGGCTTACCATTACCAGAATTGGCATAAGTCGGGTGGGATGCAGGTATAAAATTTGCAGATATCTGATCCCCAAGAAATATTGATCTCCAAAAATGTGCTTTATTAACACATCAGTCCAATACCATTCGCCTTCTAATGGCTGGTGAGGAAATGCACGGTAAAGATTATAGCAGTTATTGATAATGGGGTTATAACTGATATTGTCGGGTGCAATAGTGAAATCATCAAAGCGAGGAATATTATCAACCATCAGTTTTCCATGGTCCTGTTTAATCTCGTCCTTTTTCCAGGGTTTTAATTCAACTCTGACAATGCCAAAACGGTCAACTTTTTTTATTTTTTTAAAATAGTCTATCCCAATCCTTATGTACGGTATTTGTTCATCAAAATATTTTTGTTGAATCCAGGATATAGCCGAATTGAAGGCATTGTGAAAACGCAATTTGACAAGGATCTGAAAAGGAGTATAGTAACATTCGTGTTCAAATGGCGCTGCTGAGGAGCTGAAGACATACAATGAATTATGTTTTTTGCCCCAGGTTGCAGAGTGCTCATTTCCCTCTTTGCCTGGTCGCTTCCAATATTCAATGCCTTCACGTGAGTCATTTTTAATCCTCACCCATCCCCTATCTTCAAGTAATTTTTTTGCATAAGCCGAGCATTGCCAGTTAAAATAACTGACAGGATCTGTATTATCAAAACCCTTGTCAGGTTTTACGTTTTCAGAGTGCCGGGTAAATGTACTTCGGTTGAATGTTTTGGCAGACTTGATAAGGCAATCCCTCTCATCAAGTGAGATTATTGGAATTGAACCAAGGGAGCCTTTCAACAAAGTATAGTCGGGAGAAGGAAAAACAACCGTATAACCACCATCCCCTCTTGATTCAATCATTGAGTTACCGTCTTCCCAGTTTGCCAACTTCTGATTTCCCTCAAAACGATCTGATTCATATCGATAGATAAGGTGATAACCTCCATGAGGTGAGCGTTCAACCGGGATATTATACTTGCCAAGGATATATTTTACCGCATCATCTGAGCCGAACTGATTGTATATCGTATTTATATCATTATTGTGAGCATCAAAGTCGATGACCTCAAGTCCACCAGAAACAGCCCCGGAAATAACAGCCAAACCCCATGCCGATGAGAATACTCTGTTACACTCGCACAAGGCAAGTGGGATCTTTTGAAAGGTTTCCCACTTGCACGTTGCACGTTTGTCTTTATCAACCGGAATCACCGATAAACCAGCGAGCAAATAATCCTCTGCAATGCTTTCAATAGACCTGGCTGAATTATTCGGAGTCATAACAATGGGTATGATCAAAATGGAAGATCATTGAGAGGTTCAGGTTCATTGTTTACCGGTATTGGTTTCTTTACCTCTTCACTTTTTTGACCGCCAAGCATTTCCATATCCTGGCATATGATTTTGGTGATATACTTTTTTTGTCCATCTTTTTCGTATTCCTGGTACTGGATTTCACCAGAAACCTGGATCATGTCGCCTTTCTTTACCCATTTTTCGACAATTTCTGCAAGTTTTCCCCGGAACTCGAGGTTGTGCCATTGGGTTAATTTTTTCTTTTCCCCGTCCTTGTCTTTGATTGACTTGTTGGTTGCCAGGGAAACAGTTGCTACTTTACCCCATTCAAAAGACTTCACTTCCGGTTCTTTCCCGGTGTTACCGATTAAAATTGCTGTGTTCATAGTTATTTAAATTTATAGGTTAAAAATTCAGATGTTGATGTTTTAGGTGGCTGGTAGGTTTCCCCGGTTTCAGGATTGACACCTGTTGCCAGCATTGCTTCCCTGGCTTTAATTTGGGCCGTAATTGTTTCCTTTTGATTGAGAAGATCATTATAGACCGGATCGCCACATCCGGTATAATCATTCGATGTGCGGCACAATACCGTTACTTTAGCATTGAAAAGATCAAATGACTTTCCATATTTCAGAGCCTCCTCAATGACATTCTTCTTTACCTTGTCATTCCTTCTGATTTGCTCAATGGTATCTGCCATGGCCTTAAGCTGCATATCAACAGCAAGAACATTGTGTATACCAGATAAAATTTCATCAACTGCACTTGCAGCGAAGCGCTGCTGTTCTTCCTGTGAAAAGGGCGCATCGTTTAATATATTCAGGTTGTTCATATTCCTTTATAAGTATTAAGGGTGAATTCCTGATCATCAGTCAACTTATAGGTCTTTCTTATCTTCTCAGAAATCCCCTTTTCACCGGCTTTCAATCGGGGAAGAAGTTTTAGCCATAAGGCTTCAGTCAATTCTGTTTTAGGTTTGACTTCATGAGTTTGGGCATCTGGATCCTGGATATCTTCGGTCGGGATTAAAAAGGCTTGCAGCAGGCAATATTTCAGAGCAATGCTCATACACTTATTGTCGGCCTTGTCGCCACTATCCATAGCTGTTCCATAGATTACAGAGGAGATGGAGGAACCATCCTGTGCATGGAAGGTAAACTGTACTGTTATCGTTACCCAAAACAGTGTACCCCCGGACTTGGATTGTCTTTCGACCTCCTTTCTTTCCAAAACTTCCGTGGTGATGAATACACCATGTTTAGCGAAAGATTCGTGAAGAGAATTCATGACATCATCGATGCCGCGATAATTGAAACCCGCGCCCTGCGTGTTTCTCTTTTCCTTTTTAATGACATCTACATCCTGCATAATGGCTACCATCGCAGTGAAAATTAAATTGGAGTTTTCTGACATATTATATTGATTTAATTGGTTTCGCTTCATGGCATTCAGTATGAACCTGACGTATCATCTTTAATTTCCTGGATTGTCAATCTCCGGCCGGATTTGATAAAATTCATCAACTCGCTCTTTAAAAACAGGAGCCGTTTTTGTTTTCTATATACAGGTATCTTGGATTGGTGGACCATCCCATAGATAGAGGGTATGGTAACATTTAAAAAAGCAGCGGCTTCAGAAATTGTTATAAATTTCTCATCTTCTGCATTTACTTTGGTTAAGGATTTTTCAGATTGAAGATCAACTAATATCTTTTCAATATTAATTTGTCGATTTTCAAAAGCCCTAAACCATTCTATAAAATATTCAATTGGGTGATTAGGTGTCAGCATCGCACAAACGATTTGGTTTATGCGGACAAATTTAGGATGGGTAGTCGCAGTTACTTTGCTGTATTACAATTATTTTGGTTGTTTGGTTGTTTGAGACAACCAGAGACAACTTTAATTGATAATTGCTGTGTTTAGATAACCATTAATTTTTGCAATTATCATATTATACGCTTTTTTATGCACTGGATTTACTATTGGAGTGTTGATATATTTGTTAATTGATGAGTCAGTACCAATGTATCCTATGCATGCACGGAGTGCTTCGTAGAGTGATTTTTTTTGATCATATTCAAGCAATTTACAATGGTTTCCGAGCCTAATACTATTAAGGGCACTTATCCAGAATGCAATTGTTTTGCCTTTCTTCCCTTTAAGTTCGTGCACAAGAAATTCTAAAAACGTCTGTCTTTTAAAGGGATCTTCAATTTTAAAATACTCGATCAACTCTGATTTTGTACTCTGCTTTTTATCAAGACTATGTTTTTTGATTTTTTTCTTCTCAGTTATTACCGGCAAAGGAGATTTAATATTTTCCTGCATCTTTCTGAAAATAATATTTCGCAAGGGATTATAGTTCTTAAACCTATCCGGAAACAACTTCTCAACGTCATCAATTTTTATCAGTCGTTTTTTAATTTGGGAATAACTTTCAATGGATGGCAGAATTTCACCTTTTGCTGCTAATTCATTTTTACGATTTTCAGTCTCATCTTCCGTTGGGGGCCTAAACTCAGGGCTAGAAATGATATAATTTACGACATAGTATAATACTATTTCAAGTTTCTCCAATTGAAAACTATTTGTTTTGTTATCCAAAAACTTTAGAATCACGTCTTCAGAATTATTTCCTCTCAAGACATCATTCATGAATAACTTAAACCCGTCACTGCTTTCTCTCCTGATTGGCAGATAGTCTACGAAAGTCGTCGGTTTTCCATAGGAATTCTGTAACCGATCCAAAGTTGCAGCAAGAGCAATGACCTTATCTGAATTGCTTTTTGGCGTGATTTCAGTTGGTTCGATGTTATTTTGATATTGATTTGGATCGCACACTACCTCGTCTTCATCTGGCGGTAAGAATTTCTGAATCGCTAACTGAATAGTGGTCCTGTAATATTCCTTAATATAATCTCGTAAATAAGGTTGTAATGAGTTTTCAATCTTTACTAATTCAATATAATCTTTAAAGTTTAACGTATCAAAATCGTAAATGATCAACAACCCTTTAGCATAGGCGGCGGCAAGCATTCTGTTTAAAGAGTAGGAATAACAAACATGCCGCCCTAAATACATGTCATATTTGCGGTCAATTTCTGGAAATTTATTACCAGTATCATTTAGGATGATTTCTTGGAGATCATAGTAATAAATTGATAATTCATCAAGACTTAGTTCTGATTTGACCAAAATATTTATTGAAGTATCAAATATGTTTAACAAACTCACATTCGATTTAACAATACGAATATATTTGGCCAGGTCCTCAGTAGTGTCAATTTCTTTATATTGATCTAAAAGCAATTGCAACTTACTGATAACATAGGATATATCCATGAGAAAAAGTATTTACTGCAGTTCTGATGGTCGTTTTTACTGCTAAAAATAAAAGATCAATTGCAATTTCCTGAATTTACTGTAAAAAATAAAAAATGCCCTGAATTACTTTCTTAAAACATCAAGGTGTGTCGTAAAGGCATTTATATCATTCTTAACGTTCAAAGACACTCAACTTTGGCCAAAGTTAATCAATTTCCAAAATGACTGCCGGTTAGCTAAATAGATATTAGACCGGCCTATTAGAACTTAACCATGGCTGCTGCAGCATCAATAAGATCATTATCAAAAGAATCAAGATAGATTTGGGTGGTGCCAATGTCTGCATGCCCAAGACCCTCGGATAATACAGCAATTGGCAGATTTGCATCTTTGCCCATGGTGGCCCAAGTATGGCGGGCAGTGTTGAAAGATAAGGAGCTATCAAGATTTAATTTCTTAGCCCATCGCTTCAATGCATGGTTTATAACCCCATGATAAGCTAATATCTGTTCAGTCGCCTTAGTTTCATCAGTAATTATTGGAAAGACATAGTCATCAGGTACTTTATCAGTCAAATAATGACTGAGGATATTATTAATATCAACGTCAAGTTTAATTGAGATGATTTTTTTTGTTTTTGATCTCAGATAGGTAATTCTACCATCAGTAATATTTTTGACACGCAACTTCGCAACATCTGCAAAGTTCATACCTCGGGTATAAAATGAAAACATAAACATGTTCCTACCATGCCAGGCAGGAGTACCTATTGGGAGTTCCAATTCCATAATCTTGCGCATGGCCTCTCCTTTGATGGCTGTTTTATGGGTTTTTGATTTTTTTATTTGATAATCGATGAAAGGATATTTTTCCTTCTTGACCAATCCCTCTTTGATAGCCCGGTTCCAAACAGCCCTAATGGTGCGAAGATAGATTGAAAGGCCATTTTTACTTCCATCGACTTTTGGTTTAAACTTCAGTTCGACCTTTTTTAAAAGTTTGTAGTTAATATCCTCAAACTTGTAATCCTTATCTCCATCGGAATATCGAACAAGGAATTTTTTAATGCTTCCATAGATTCTTGCTTGTCCGGCATTACCATTCTCTTTATATTCTGATACAATACCATCCAGGTATTTAGAAAAAGATGCCTTTGGCGATTTGTTTACAATCCTGGTTCGCAATTCAGAATGTGAAAGTTGGTCAATTTCACCGGTCTGCTCAAGACCACCCACAATACGCTGGGCATCGGTAAGCTTGCCCTGGATATAAATATTCACTTGGGGAACTTCAAGCTTCGGCGAAACCTTTGCCCCTTTCAGAACTCTGCAAGTTTCCTGGTCCCAAAAATCGGGATGAACACTTCGTTTAAGATTAATGTATGACCGGGATCCTTTGAAATTAATGACTATACTGATTGGATAGAGACCTCCTTTTTTAGCTTGTCTTCGATCCAGCATCAAAATTACAGTTGAAGCCATGATATTCTGTGTTTTAGAATTTCAGGAAAATACCAGCAATAATGTGAAATATTTAGAATATCTTTGATTAACAATATTTTTAACTCGATAAAAATACAAATAGTGACTTAAATATACGCCTACAAATACGCCTACAAATATAATAAAAAAAGAGAAAATACACTAATATCGAAAAGACGATTAAAAATTTATATCATCTGTATATCAATATTTTAAGTTTATTATGTTATTACATATTTTGCGTTACTATTCATAATGGCAGCGCCTTCTAAGCTGTGGGTCGCGCGTTCGAATCGCGCCGGGATCACAAAACAATATTTCAAAAAGCAGTCATTCAAGTCATTACGATTACAACACTGTTCAGAAATATTGATATTAGGGT
>CAJBPB010000024.1 GCA_903957365.1 uncultured Bacteroidota bacterium | reverse complement strand
GTCGGTTACCGTTATCACGATGTTCGTATCGATTTGCCGTGCGGTAATTTCCACTTTCCCCTCTTCAGTAAACTTAACGGCATTGCCAATGAGGTTCTGAAGAATATGACGGCATTTATTGGCATCGCAGGAAAGGTGAACATTTGTCTCATCTTTGTGATACAGCAGTTCAATATTTTTCTGTTTTGCCTGTGGCTCTATCATGGTTACAATTTCGGCAATCAGGTTGCCGGCATTAAACCCGGTGACTTCAATTTCTTCGTGTCCGGCTTCGATGCGCGAAATATCGAGAATATCGTTTATCAGATTCAGCAGATGTTTCCCATTCCGTTCAATTACTTCGATGAAGCTGTATTCTTCATCGGGAATTTTTTTATCAAGCCGGCGGCTGAGCACGCCTGAAAGAGCGATCACCGAATTAAGCGGGGTGCGTAGTTCGTGGCTCATGTTTGAGAGGAAGTTAGTCTTGAGCCGGCTGGCCTCATTCAATTGGTTTTTCTGCATCTCCAGCTCGGTGTTTTGTTCGGCAAGTTCAGCCGATTGCGATGACAGTTCGGTTTTCTGGGCTTGCAGTTCGGTGTTTTGATGTTCGAGCGCTGCCAAAAATTCTTTCATCTTGTGGTAAGCCAGTATTCCTTCAACACGGGCACACAGTGTAACCAGAATCCGGTCGATTAACAGGATGGATTGTTGACTGTACGCGCTAACACTTGCCAGCGAAATAATGGCAACCACTTCGTTATCAGCAAGAATAGGAAGGGTGATTATTTCGCGAGGGATAAACTTGCCATTCACTGTATAAAAAACAAAGCGGGTATCTTCAGGAACGGTTTTCAGGTGATGAACTTTTCGCGTAGAAAGGACTGCACCGAATTCGCCTTCGAAACGGTCGGCAGCAAATGATTGACGGGCATTGTCGTCAACTCCTGTAGATTCGAAATGATTGTAGGCCATTTTATTATCGTTCAGTAAATAAATGGCTGCCATTTGCGAACCGGTATGCGTGGCAAGTGCATTGAGCGTGGCCTGAAAGAACTTTTTTATATCGTATTCGCTCAGCATTAACGAAGCCAGGGCGGCAAATTTTTTGTCCAGATCGGTTTTAACCTGAATGTTCTCAACCATGGTATTGAACGAGGCGGACAATACACCGAACTCATTTTTTGAAGTATTCGAACTGCGGGCATCCAAATCGCCCGAATGAAAGCGCCTCGTTACATCGGTTAGTTCAACCAACGGCTTACGGATATTTTGTAACAGGATGTAGCTGATAATAAGCGAAAGCAATAGAATGGCAGCGACCAAAAAAATCAACTGCCTCTTCAGCGAGTCGTTTAATTCCTTGGAAGTGGCATATAACACATCTCCTTTGGCCTTGGCAAAATCGTCAATTTTTTGAAGTGCAACGAGTGCCGTTTCAGTATTAATTCCGCCAATCCCACTGGCTGTTGTCAGATAAGCGGCTTCATGTGATTTTCCGGCTTGCTGAAGCCGGATGATCTTTTCGCGCGTTGAATTCCATATTATAAGTGCCTGTTTTAAGGTGTCGATATCGGAGTGGGGTCCAAGGTACTGACTATAGAGTATGTCAATCTGCTCAAAGGCGTTGATTTTTTTGATTTCAATCTGGTTCAGGTTAAAGGTCATTTCCTTTTCATCCTCATTCAGAAAAAGGTCCTTCATGTCGACACGTATAGAAAGAATATCGGCGCGCAACGCACCGATTGCCCGCCTCACCTTCATCGGATGGTTATACATGGTTTCTATCTGCAGATGGAGTTTGTCGGATTGCAGATAGGAGATTACACCCAGCATGATTACGAAAAACAGCATGACGGCAAAGCCAAGGATGAGCTGTGTTCCGATTTTTAGATTTTTCATGTTTCTGATTGTTAAATATTCTGAAATATCGCCGATTGCGAAAATACTTCGCTAAAACCGTGTTTCATTAAAATATCTCTTTCTGTTTCACCAGTTATCAAATAACCTCCGCGGGCCAGGCAATCGCCGGTCTTTTTAACTATTTTTTTCCTGTACCCCGGGTTGTAGTAAAACAGGAGGTTGGCACACACCACCAGATCGAAGTCTCCGAAT
>CAJBPB010000023.1 GCA_903957365.1 uncultured Bacteroidota bacterium | reverse complement strand
GTTTATTGGGTATCATTTTAAATAGAGATTACTAAATCTTTTTTTGGGGTTGCTAAAATCAAATCCCCTTCACAATTCCCGTTTTTTAAACATGAATTAGCAACTGCGTGTAATTTACACGCAGTTGCTATGCTGAGTATAGCAACTGATTTTTGAAAAACTGCCCGCTCCGGCGGGTTTTTTTATGTCCTTTAATTTCCATCCCGACCGTGGTATCATTGCACAAAACATCCGCAATGAGCATCATGGAGAGAATAGTTGAAAGCCGTAGCGTTCGAAAAGGCGCTTTCAATGGCACGTGGGAAGGCCCTTTCGATGTAGGTATTGAAGAGCAGGGCAAAACGCAACGTTTCGAACGGTCACAATGGAGGCCGGAAGAGGCTCAGGCATTTAATGAAAGGCTCATGGCCTGGGGCGCAAAAGTAAATGGCTCCATGCCTGCATCCATTTCATCGCATGGCATCGGTGGGAAACGATTGAGAAGCAGCATCCGGAACAACTATTATTATGAATATGGTGAAATATTCCGGCTCGGGTTTTCCTTTTCCCGCGAAGGTATATTCGTGCATAAAGGTGTTGGACGTGGTTACCGCATGAACAATGGGATCGTAGTCAAAGTGTCTAAAACAGCGGGACACAACCGCGTACCAAAACCATGGTTCAATCCGGTGATTGAATCTCACATGCCAGAAATGGAACAAATCGTTGTGGATTACACCAAAACAGCAATCGTCAATTCAACCCGTATTTACATCCGATAACCATGGCAGGTAAAACAAATATTTCAGATTACCGGTTTTCTATTTTTATCAATAATGACCAGGCTAAACGATCACTTTTGGAAATGGAGAAAACCATGTTGGGCTATGAAAATGAGCTTAAAAAACTGGTAGCTGAAGGGAAGCAAAATACGACTGAGTACACTCAACGTAAAGAGGCCATCACAAAACTAAATACCGAAATGGTCGCTATGCGCAAAGAAGCAGGTCTTCAGGCGTTATCGCTCAAAGAACTTAAATCATTGCAGGCTCAGCTCAGAAATGAATTGGCTCGTGCCATCCCGGGATCGGAACACAGGGTTAAACTTGAAAGGGAAATGGCAGCAATAAATGCTCGTGTCGGTGAATTAACTCAGGGATCAAAAAAGACAGGATCATCCTTTGGGGGCATGGCCGATGGATTCAATAAATACTTTGGGATAATCACTGCTGTTGCCGCTTCTTTAACAGGGTTGGTATTCTCTTTCCGACAGGTCGTTGACACATTCAACGAATTTGAGAAAAAACTTGATAACCTTTCTGCGTTAACCGGACTAACCGGCGAGAACCTTGCCTGGCTTTCGAATTCTGCAAAAGAAATGAGTACGGGAATGATCGAGGGGAATGTTCGTATAACCCAGTCTGCCGATGCAATCGTGGATGCTTACACCAAGGTTGGCAGTGCCCGTCCGGAACTATTGAAGAATAAGGAAGATCTGAACATGGTCACTCAGGAAGCCATCATCCTTTCGGAAGCCGCGAACACTGAACTTCAACCTGCAGTTAACGCGCTCACCGGTGTACTAAATCAATTCAATGCACCAGCAAGTGAATCCCGGAGGATCATCAATGCCCTGGCTGCAGGTTCGAAGGAAGGGGCAGGTGAAATTCCTTACCTGACAGAAGCGATTGAGAAATCTGGTACCGTGGCCGCTGATGCCGGGCTGTCAATCGAAGAATTAGTTGGCACGCTGGAAACTCTGGCTCCACGCATGGCCCAGCCGGAAATGGCTGGCCGGTCACTTCGCGCCGTGATTCTTAAATTGCAGGAAGGGGCAAAAGATACCAACCCGGCTTTGGTCGGAATGACTACAGCCATTGAGAATCTGGGTAAAAAGAATTTATCGGTAACGGAGTTGGTAAAAATGTTCGGGGTGGAAAACATCACCACTGCGAAGATCCTAATCAACAATGTTGGGGAGATGAAGAAATATACGACCGCTGTAACCGGAACCAGTGTTGCCCTTGAACAGGCAGCCACCAATACCGATAACAATTCTTCCATGCTCGCCCAGGCGCAGAACAGGGTTCAGTTGCTTTCCATCGAACTTGGAGAAAAATTAGCCCCGGCACTTACCTTCAGTACGAATGCGTTTTCGTACCTGATGAAAGCAATTCTTGGAACGATTACTTTTTTCAATAACCACAGGGCAGGCGTACTTTCAGCACTTGCCGCAGTGGCCGCTTATACAGTGATGGTTTACGGAGCAATAGCAGTCGAAAAAGCATACGCTGCAGTAATATGGTTGGCGGATGCTGCTCAAAAGGCACTAAACACAACTATGAAATCAAATCCGTGGGGTTTGGTGGCAGCTGCAGTAGCTGCAGCAATAACTTTTTTAGTGGCGTACAGAAAAAATGTAGATGAAATATCCGAATCTACGAAAAGACTAAACCAAATCAAAGATGACGCTAAGGTCAAGTCCGATCAGGAACTGGCAGGCGCAAAAGCATGGTTTGATCAGCTGCAAAAATCTAATGCCGGAACGAAAGAACGTCAGTCTTTGATCAATGCGATCAATGAAAGATATGGAACTACCCTGAAAAACATGTCGGATGAAAAAGCTTTTCTTGCACAAATTGATGCGACATATCAAACATTGATATCGTCAATAAAGCAAAAGATTGCCTTGGATTCCAGGCAAAAAACCATGACAGAATTAGTTACCCAGCAAAATTCAGCAGAAGAATGGGGAAAGAGAAGTGTGAAAATTCAAGAAGATCGGCTCATGTTACCTGGTGTAAATCAGACGGATGTTCGAAAAGATATCGAAAAAGCTAAAAAAGCATTGGACGATACTATGAAAGAATATGATGCAAAGATACAGGCGGTATATGACGAATCAGCCGGGAAGTTATCCGGGCTGAATACAGGGACCAAAGATGTACCTACAGGTGATCCCCCGGGTGCGCCTGACTATGAAAAAAATAAAAAAATCGCTAAGGAATATACCGATTACCTACTAAAGATAAAGAAGGATTTAGAAGATGCTGCAGTTCAACTTGTCAAAGATGGACAAGATAAAGAGTTAAAATTAAACGAACTTGATTATCAGCGCAAAATAGAATTGATTACAGGAATGTCTGCTGATGAAATAAAACTTAAAGAGGCATATTGGAAGGAAGCAAAAAACAAAGAGGATGAGATTAATAAGAAATATTCTGATACCGCTATTGCCAATGCAATAAGAATTGAAAATGAAAAATGGAAAGCCATCATCGATGCTGATGAAAAGGGAGGCGTGGAATGGCTCATAGATAGCATGACATTGCTCGATAAACAGCAGGAAATTGAACTCAGTAACCTTAAACTTACTGAGCAGGAAAAGCTTGATATCGTTGCAAAATATGAAGCGGAACGGAAAAAGATACTTGGAACATTTGAAACTACCGTTACTGATAAGCCCCGGGACAAACGGGATGATAAGTCAGGTAATATGATGCAAACCAGCGGTGCATCCGGACTTGGTGATCTACAACTGGGAGAGAAAAGGAATCTTTTGAAAATGCAACGTGACATGGAGTTGCAAGCCGCCAAAGATAGCGCGGAAGGTCAGGCACAAATATGGAAAGAATATCGTGCTGCTCAATTGGCTGCTACGATGGCTTTTATAAATGAATCTGCCCAGGTGGCCTCACAGATTATTTCTGCCCTTTCGGGGGTGAATTCAGCCATGAGTGAATATGAAAACGCTCAGCTCAAAAAGGATGAAGATTCGAATAACAAGAAAAAGGACAATCTGAAGAAACAACTTGATTCCAAAAAGATCACGCAGAAGCAATATGATGCAAGTATTTCGAAGATGGATCTTGAAATGGATGCCAAGAAGAAAGAATTGGCTATTAAACAGGGCAAGCGAAATAAAGCACTTGCCGTTGCTCAGGCTATCATTAATGTCGCACAGGCAATTACTTCTGCTTTTGCAACCTCCGGAAATCCGATCTTTGGAATCATCATGGCCGCACTTGTAGGAGTACTCGGGGCAGTACAAATCGGATATATTCTTTCCACCCCCATTCCCGAAGCCGCCAAAGGCCGTTATGGCGCCATCCGGAGATCACGCCAGGCTGCCATGGGGCGCTATGATGTTCTGGGGCAGGATGACAACAAACAATACCGCGGGGTGCCTTACCTCGAACAGCCGCCTTCGGGTGTGTACGGTACGCCAACATTATTTGCTGAAACCGGCAGGGAGATCATTCTCAACCCAAAGCACACCGAAAACCTGATGCGTTTCAGGCCCGACCTGGTGCAGGCCATCATGTCGGTGCCGCAACGTGCGGGCGGGCTCTATCCGGATGCCGCTGCGCAACGGGCTGCAGCCGGTCCTGTAACGGTAGCTTTTGACAAGGAAACACTGGACACCATGCGGGCGCATACGGAGGCCATGAAAAAGCCGCTGGAGGCGAATATCATTTATGATACCATGAAATATGCGAACGATACCGTGGCCATGCTTGAGAAAAATGTGACCAGATAACTTGTCCTTTAAATTAACAGCGTTCACAGATATTTTTGCCTTATGGAAATCACAAATCACCCTTTTCTCACATCATTCGCAGGCAACCCGATGCGGTATTTGTTAACTACCGGGAGCGGTGGTGGGGGTGGCGGCGGTATCGACCCCATCGATGGAATCAATTCAATTGTTGAAATCGATTTCTCTGACATTGATCCAACACCGGATCATGCCATTGAAATAACTTTCATGGGTGCAACCAGAACGTTTACACTCAAAAATGAACCATCCACCAAAGATCATCTTCCTATTGCCGATGATGTATGGACCCCGGCAGAGTGGGCACAGGCTTGTTACGACTATATTGTCAGGGACCGTCAGCTTACAGATAGTTATGATATCACCAATGATGTTGCGGGTACAATAGTATTGACTGCAAAAACCCCCGATACCCAATACGATTGGAGTTCGGGTGCAAACACTGTTGTAGGCGTAACAGTTACCACCACACAAAACGGTGCTGCCGGAACCTCCGGAACAACCGGTACTGTTGAAGGGGTACTAATGAGTGTGTACAAAAACCCGATGGTGCTTCTCGGGCAGGATTATAAACCCCTTGATGCAACCGGCAGCGTTCGGTTTGAAATTCAGGAGTATATATATTCTACGCTTTTGCTTTTGGCCCAGCCAAGATTTAAACTGGCTTATGGCACAGCACACCATTATATGTGGGCTGATTTCTTTTTGAAATATCTCACCAGCTTTTGCAACCGGGTGGATGGCGTTTACCAAGACAGGTCATACAGCGAAGGTTATTGCTACGCGTTACCGGGAGGTTTAAACCGTGAAGACCTGGTGGCGAATAATTTCAACAACACTGATTATTTCAACCTAACGGCAACCAAAAAGAAATTTCTCACCTGGGCACCACCGTCAAAAATTACCGATAAGGTTGAAACACACAGTCTTTTCTTTGCCTTCCAATCACCTTCATATACCCATTATAAAATGAAGGCGCATATTTACTCCGGTAATACTGGAGAAACAATTGATTGCACAGGTCTTTACACAGTTACTCCATGGACTGTGGTGGAGTTCTTTGCCGGGTATGCTCAGCTCGGACTGGCTGCAGAACTGGAAGGAAATGTTGACCGTTGGGAAATGTACCTGGTTGATGATTCCGACAATGTTATTTCAGATGTCCGTTCATTCGAACTTGATCCGAAATATTATGAGAATACCAGGTACTTCAGGTTCCGGAATTCATGGGGCACGTATGATTCCCTCAGATGTACCGGCGTTTTTGAAAACATTGTTGAGCATGAGCGTGAGAAGGTGATTTTCATAAACAATGAAACCGAAACCAGTTACAATGCACCCGGTGCCTACTCGATGGTAAAGGAAGCCCAAAGCTTCAAAGCCAACACCGGATGGCTCGCGAAAGATTACCTGAACTACCTGCGCGATTTCATGCTCAGTACCGACATTTTCGAGGTAGAAGATGCAAGGTTGCTCAAATGTTTGCTCACCTCGAAAAAAACATCACTGTTCAAGGATAAGGAGTACAACTACAGCCTGGCATTTGAATATGAAAGGGCCTGGGATGATTTTTTTTTTCAAGGATTAGAATGATCAGTACGGTTATTCCGATCCCTGTTTTGATAAGAATTTATGAAGATGCCGATTATTCAAGTGATTACAGTTAACATACAATGACCTACTCCGATGTACTCAACCTGATCAAAACAGCGCTGTCGTTACGCCCGGCAGGCACGAAGGTACAGGTTGAAGATCATGAATCGGCAGAAATCGCCATTCTTGATTACGTGGAGCAGGTAAAAACAGAATCAACAGGGTCGATTGTGCGTGAGGCACACTCGGCGGCCACCGCAGAAGTTAACTGTAACCTCACATGGAATGAAGCCTTTGCCGACAGTGATTATAGTTATGTGGTAAATGGTTTCGACAGCCTGGGAAACCCGGTTGAAATAATGCTGGTAAGTCGATCATCGACAAAAATAGTAGTGAAAACCCTTGTAGATGCAACCCTTTACGCGATTGCAAGGCCTTACGGAGGAATTGGAGCTTAATAATAAAACAATATGAAAAAGATCGCACTGTTAATTTTGATGCTCGCGGGCATCTCAGGGATGGCTCAGAAGAGAATGTTTGATACCATTGGTTTCATTAATGGCCGCGGTACGTTATATAAACTGATTCTGTATAACGACAGTTTGCAGATCAATGCCAAGAAATATTATTCTTTCCCTGGATTTGGCATTACGCATACAAAATCAGCCTACGGAGATCATGCCCACAGCGGAACCTACGAACCCGTAATTTCCAGCGGCACAACAGCCCAGTACTGGCGGGGCGATAAGAGTTGGCAAACGATGCCGTCCGCATTGGAATCGTTGTGGGGAAGGGTTACCGGGGCAACTAATAATATTTATGCGCTTAATACCACAGGGAATGTGGGTATCGGAACCACCAATCCCGATTCCTTGCTTACAGTTTCATCCGGTGCAAAGTTTGGACGGGATATAATAGTTAATACAATAACAATAGGTAGAGGTAGAAATGGTCTCCTAACTAATTTGGCGCTGGGTATTAATGCGCTTAAAGTTAATACTACAGGATATCAAAATACTGCAATTGGAAGTGTATTGGCGTCAAACACGACAGGTTATAGAAATACTGCAGTTGGTAATTCAATATTGGGGAATAATCTTTCCGGAAGAGGTAACACTGGTATTGGGATGCTTGCTTTAAATGTAACTACAGCAAACGATAATACGGGGATTGGTTATTCTGCACTTATATCAAATACCACTGGTTATTCAAACACTGCATTAGGCGTATCGGCATTATATTTTAATACAACTTCTAATAATTTAGTAGCAGTTGGGGATAGTGCCCTATATAATAATATTGGCACCCAGAATACCGCAATAGGAAGTAAAGCAAGTTATAATAACCTTTCGGGATATCTTAATACTTCGGTGGGGTATCGAAGTCAATATGCAAATACTAATGGATGGTCAAATACTTCATTGGGGATGCAATCTTTAAGTGGTAATACCACTGGTTACAATAATACTGCTGTTGGATATCAGTCATTATATCAAGGGTTGAATTATCATAATACAGGAGTGGGCTTTTGGGCATTATATTCTTGTTCCGGGTCTCAAAATAACACTGCTTTAGGTAGTGCATCAATGACATGTAATACTACCGGTTCTTTTAATACCATGGTAGGCTCGAATAGTGGTTATAACATCACAACTGGTGATTATAATAGTGCCTTAGGCTTTAATACATTAAGAGTTAATACATCAGGTAGGAATAATACATCAATTGGGCTGGCCGCATTAGAATATAATACAACCGGATATTCCAATACTGCAATAGGAACTTGTGCATTACGTAGCAATACAACTAAATCAAACCTCGTTGCTGTAGGAGACAGTGCATTATTTTCCAATACTACTGGAGGATCAAATACTGCAGTAGGAAGTATGGCATTGCGTGCCAATTCAGCGGGAAGTTATAATACTGCCATAGGCTCTCAATCTCAAATATCTACAACAGGAAGTAGCAATACAACAATTGGGCAAAGTTCAGGGTACTTAAATTCGTCAGGAAGTAACAACACTTTAATCGGGGTTGGTACACTCATGTTAAATACAACCGGGTCGAACAATATTGCATTAGGGTATGCAGCAGGTGCCATTACCGGGTACGATGGATTTTCAAACAGAATGTTTTTAGGCAGTGAAGATTCAACGTCAGCAGGTATCTATTTCGATCGTACCACAACAAAGAAATGGGGGCGTTGGAACGGAACAATGTTTATCAAGACCATTCCGACAGCAGCAGGTTTACCTTCCTACGCGCTTGTATCTGATTCGAACGGGTTAGTTAAAAAATACCCCTGGCCAAATAGCAGCCAGTGGATGACATCGGGTAGTGATATCTATTACAACTCAGGCAAAGTAGGTGTAGGAACAAGCTCCCCGGCTGCAACAATTGTTGCCAACGGCTACATCAGATCATGCTCCGGATCCAGTGAAGACAGCGTTTCAGTTAATCCCGTTCAGGGATGGCGCTTGTATGGTAATTCGACAGTCTGGAAAGACATGGAAGGGGAATTTGAATCAGGGAGAAGTGGTGGAAGTTCTTTTCCTACGGTGCAAATTGACAGTGGATATGTAACATTTACTGTTGATACAACTGCACCCACCATTTGTAAGCAATATTTCAAGGTTCAGGTAAATCACGATTTCAAAATTTCAACTGTTTATCCGCATATACACTATAAATATACAACAGCCCAGGGAACGCCAACATTCCTTGTAAAATACAGGTGGATAAATATTGGTCAACCTGTTGGGCGATTTAGTTGGATTCGTTTGAATACTACAACCGGAACAAATAATAATTACGAAGAACTAGCGTATAACACAATCGGAATTTCTGCTTCCGGAAATGGCTTGTCAGCAATACTGCAAGCAGAGGTCTACCTTCATAGTACCACTGGCACAACGAAAACATGTTTTGGATATTCCTTCGACCTCCATGGTGAGGTTGACGCCCCCGGCTCTAAAGATGAATTAGTAAAATAATTATAAATCCTTAAAAACCAAAAATCATGACAACAGCAGATTTTCTTGCCGAATGGCGTAAACAAGTACCCGATCTTACGGATCAGGTAGTAAACATATTCGTATTCCTTCACCCCAATGCAGCCAACTTTGAAGGCTGTCCTGTTACATGGGAAAAAACTGAGGAAGGAAACTTCAAAGGGTCTCTTACCCTTATGGAAACATTGGCATACGATGTTATCCGGGCGGATGGAGTTGTTTTAGAACTTCAACGCAGGTGTTCACAGCCCTATATTTCAGATCGTATCAAGGATGCTATCCATGAACTGGCTCCTTATTGGACAGAAGAAGGTGCGTTTTCAACACCGGTTAAGGATGCTATTTTGACCGTTAAAACAAATGGAATCGAATTGCCTTTTCCTATCCAGAATTCACTGGAAGTTCCTGGAATTGATGTGGACTGGAAGATTGAATTTGACACTCCGTTGATAAATGCGGAAACAATTAAAGCAACTGTTGCTTACAACAGGAGTATTGTGTACATCCATAATGGAGAGGTGATATGACCGAACTGGAAACCAAAATCTCCGAATCATTGGAATCATGGAGTTACCTCCATGATTTCGATGATTTGGTATCGCATATTGCTTATTGGTTTGAACAAAATACAATGCCCGATATCCATGACTGGATAAGGCTGGTAGATGATTACGACGAACTTGTTATTGTGGTGAATGATCTTTTTTACTCGATCCAGTCGGAGAAGTAGTGTTAATTAACCATCTTAAAATAAATATCAATGAAAACGAGTGAAGATTTTAGCCAAAATGCCGGGATCATAGATGTCGTGGATGAAAACACGATCTATTATTGCTATCCTGAACTGGGGGTAACCAGTGAGGCAGAAGCCAAATGGTCAATCTGCCGTGCAAAGAAAACAGGAACTGCCTGGCATTACCAGTGGGCAAACGGAAAACTTGAAAAAACATTTAAGGCATCGGAGCGGACGGCGCTCAATTATTCATACGTAAAATAATTTATCATGCAATCACATTTTGACGCTTTACTTCAAAAGGTTATTCTTCACGGGCACGACGTTACAGACATTACCGGACTGGAAGATTTCACTTCTGAGTTGACAAGCATCGCCAAAGGCTTTATGGGATCGGTGGATGCATCTACCGGAACCCTGGGTGTTCCATTGGCTGCGCCTGCTGCTGTTGTTTCCGGATGGTGGATCATTACAAAAGGCGGATATATTCTGCTGGGAGCAGTATCTACATCGTTCGAAACAGGTGACATGCTTGTTTACACGCTTTCTACCACCACCTATTCGCGGGTTGATGCTAAGCTCAACGATGCTCAGATAGATATCACCAGCACCTTTACCAAGCTCCTAACCGGCCTTGCAACACAGAAACTGGTTAATGAACATCTTGATAATCTTGTAACAACATCTGCAAGCGCACCTGTAGTTACTGATGATACAGCTCATGGCTATTTTGTTGGTTGCATCTGGATTAAATCGGGTGTTGACATTTACCAGGCTGCCGATGTTACCACCAATGCCGCTGTATGGAAACAGATTTCCCTTACAGGCGCCGAAGCTAAAACTTATCGGGACTATACCGATCAGTCAACTATCCCTGCGACTCCTGCAGCAGGAGTGCACAGGACCTATGTTGATGCCTCCGGACAGGTTTGCCTAAAAGATGCTACCGGCAACATCGTGATGCTTCGCCAGAGCCTGGTGAATAACATCGGATCGCCGGGACATCTTGGCTTTGGTGTCGGAATTTGTCCGCCAGACATACTTGAAACCTACAACGCTGCAAATGCAACTGCTCAAATGTTGCCATTGTACGGCTGTTTTGATATCAATTCTGCCAATTATGGCAATTATATCTGCAGCCTGGATGGTTCTGTAATGGTATGGTTGCCCTTTGCCTGGGTAAAACGTAATCCATGGGATGTAAAACCCAAGGACTTTTTTGCAACCGAAGCAGCCGCCAACGCACTGGGTTACATGGTGCCGCGATGTATGATTAATGGTGGAGTTGTTTTACCTGGTGTTTTTGTTGACAAGTATAAGGCTTCCCTTACAGGGATAACCGTTGCTGATCTTGATGCATCAGGATCGCTGGCTAACAAAGGGGTTTTATCATCCATCAAAAACAGTAATCCTATTAGTTCCAGTGGCGAGTCTTTAAGAAAACTTGTAACCGGTAGCGATAACCTGTATTCCGGTTCATTTGCCAATTGCCGCGCAAATGGCAAAACACCAGTTGATAATTACGGTGGATGTATTGATGCAGTAAAATCACGTGGCAATAACTATTTTGCCATGTCTGCTTTCATCCGCAGTTATATTTTCTCATTGGTAATGGCTCATAAGGAGGCTGCACAAAGCAATACGCTGGCGGCCTGGAATAGTGTTGCCCCCTTGTTTCCCAAAGGAAACAACAATTACGGGGCAGATTATAACGATGCCACTGTTGTATTTTCAGCATGTACTGATGCTTACTGGGGCACAAAACCATCCACGATGGAAGCCCGCAAAAACGGAAGCGGTGTACCATTTACACGTACCACCCATAACGGACAGGAGAGCGGTATTTCTGATGTTGCAGGCAATCAATGGGAAATACTGATAGGTGTTACTTGCATTGCTGAAATTGCACAAGCAATAACTTCTATTACCCGTGCATCCGAAGCCGTAGTGACTATAACAAATGCCGCTGCTGCAAGAGCAAATTATGCGAATGGCAAACCTGTGATGATTCTTGGAGCAGCAGCAACAGAGTGGGTTACTTTATTGTCAAATAAAATATTCACCATATCCGACCTTTCCGGAAATACGTTTAAAATAAAGAACCAGCTTGGAGCTTATGTGAGTTCCTCTGCTCTTGCTGCTGATTACACTACAGGACTTACCTCTACTACTGGTAAATTTTATGTCTTAAAGGAATCAGTAGATGTTAAAACTATCACCAGCAGCAATTCCGGCGCAACTGACCACTGGGGAGCAAATGGCGTTGCTGCCATGTACGATGAAATCTTCCCGGAATTATGCGGAGATGTTACTTCACGATTAGGCAGCGGAACAAATCAGGTTTTCTCCTATGCAACAGACCGTACTCTGGATGAGTATAAAGTTGGAAGTGTACTATTTTGTAAGAGCAAACTTTCATATGATGCAAGTGGCACAGCATCCTACGGACAGGATTATTATAATATCTACATTCAAAATGAGTTGGCGCCCCTGGCGTTCGCCCATTGGAAGTCTTCTACGTATGCCGGGGTGGGCGCGTCCGTTTTGAATGACTCTCGTCCGGGTAGCTCTACAGTTGTTTCCGTTCGGGGCTGCCTTTCATTGTCGTGATGTAGGGGTGAGCGATAGCGAGCCCCGTGTCGAATTTTTTTTTTTCGTTCTTTGAAATCCTGAAAGAGTTTGTGTTTAATTAATAAAGAATACCTTTACAGTAAAACAAAGATCAGCCGTATCATCGATGGAATTGATTATGTTGGATATCGTACATGGTATAATCGCCGGGTAATCCGTAAACGGTCGCTGTATAAAATTAAACGCAAACTCCGCCAGGATGCAAACCTAAACCGTGTTGCATCGTATTTGTCGCACGCCATGCGTACAAATTCGATTGTTTACGTGATAAAACAAATTTTAGCAGTTTCTCCGGAGCTTCGACCCTGGATTGTAATTTGGTATCGACAACATTTTAAAAACCGAAAAAAGATGATCTATTTAACCGCAAAAAGAATTGAAAAGGATGATAATATAATCAGCCTTCAATTACCCAAAAGTGCAGAAGAGGACCTGTTGGTAAGTTACATGTACGACCGGGATGATTTTAGCAATGAAGTTCATGGTGTTGATTGCACCCAGGATGATGTTGCTGCCATTCTGGCCATTCAGGATCCTGAATGTGAAGTTACACAGGTTACCCATGCTGAGATTGAAACAACGTTGAAATCATGCCGCTGGTACAGTGAAATAGATGCAAGGGTTGTGGCAAAAATTAAGCAACGGTACGACATCAACCGAGAACTGTCGATTGTTAAACTTGGCAGCGTTCATGCTGATTACATCGCTATGCAGGCATATATTGAGCAGTGCCGTGCAGAAGGAGATGTCGAAAAGCGTTCACTTGGGTTGAAACTGTCAGAAGAAGATGCATTATGAAGGCCTTTTTTGTTCAAATATATCACGGATTCCTCTGGCTCCGTGATATCCTAATCTTTGGCCAATGGTTGAAATTCTGGGACTGGATCAAGATCGCCCATTCATCCAGTGATGAAGCTTCCAGCAAGCGACTGTATGGCGGCATCATTGTACTCAACTGCATTATCATTTTTTATCTGTTCAGCTCATCGGTGTTTAAACCGGAGGTTTGGACGTTCGTAGCACCTTACTGGCTCATCCTTTTGATGAGCGGACTCGGGCTGATCAGCCTGAGTGTGCTGGAAAAAGTGGTGCAGATCATTGCCGATTTAAAAGTAAAACAGATTCCTGGCAGTTCCCCGCCAGTTAACCCACCGGTTAATCCTTAAACCATTCGCCATGCTCTCGCTCAAAATTGATGACACCATCGTTGATCTCCCCGACGATTTCTCGTTCACCATGAACCTGAAATCGCCGATATTCGGGGAAGTGGGATCTTACTCTTATCCATTCAAGTTGCCAAATACCCCGCGCAATGCTACATTGCTGGGTTTTAGGCATAGGGTGGAGAATATAACTGACCTATATCACGATGAAAAAGGGATTTTTCTATGGAATAGCCTGAACCTTTTTCAGGGGACCGTCAGATTGAAAACTTTGACAACCAAGGCTTTTGAAGGATCATTATTTGAAGGTGTTGGAGATTTCTTTTACGAACGAAAAAATGCCAGTTTGCAGGATGTCAATTTTGGCGAAATGATTTTTGAAGATGATACTGATAAATTTAGCTTTATTAATTCATGCACCAATTCGGTTTATCCGGCTAAGGACATGTCGTTCCCAAATATTCTTAATAAATCATATTTTGAGGAACTTCCAGTAAACGAAGGGTTACATTATTTTAACGTTTATATCAATTCATTAATACCGAAAGTGTTTAGTGGCGGATCGGTTCGGACAATAGTTGTCCCGATGTTGTATATTCGTTTTGTTTTAAAAAAGATATTTGAACATTTGAAATACACTTTTGATGATACTTTCTTCTCATCGGATT
>CAJBPB010000022.1 GCA_903957365.1 uncultured Bacteroidota bacterium | reverse complement strand
TGAGGTGGGACCAAACATACACACCATCACTTCAGCAATATCAGATTGTCCGGCAGCCTTCATGGCGTGCATCAGGTTGAGTGCGGCATCCGAACTTGGTCGGTCGCTCGATCGTTGTGATCCAACCAGTACAACAGGAACAGGCAGATTCTGACACATGAAAGTGAGCACAGCGCCTGTATGTTGCAATGTATCGGTACCGTGTCCGATAACGATGCCATCGATTCCATTTTCAATTTCTTTGCCAATGGCTTTGGCCAGAGCGATATATTGTTTTGGCCCCATATTCTCACTGAAAACAGCGAACAGTTTCTCGGTATCGAGGTTGCAGATGTCGGCCAGTTCGGGCACAGCACCGTACAGTTCACCAGGTGAGAAGGCAGGAATTACAGCGCCGGTACGGTAATCGAGACGAGAAGCAATGGTGCCGCCGGTTCCGAAGAGTTTAACATGTGGCAGTCCGGGGGTTACCGGAAACTGCTTTTCAGGGATTTTATAGTTTGCTTTTTTATACCCGGTTTCGGTAATCAGCTTCACCGTTTTAATATCAATTCCAACATTATAGCCGGTTGGGATCTTCATCACAATATGCTGATCATCATCATTTTCGGAACGTGGTAAAATTGTACCGACAAACTTGCCACGACTTGTTTCAATTTCTGCTTGTCCCCAGACACGGGCATTGAATTTTTTTAATGTCACCAGCGCGTCCCCTTTATATCCCTGAAAAAAATCTTCACTCATGTGTTTTTTGATTTTTCGTTGTAAATTGATATTTTCTTAGGTTTGAAGACCGAAGTCCGGAGACCGAAGTAATCTTTACCTTATTCAATTGATTTTTCTATTACTATTTTATCGATTCATTTTTTAGAAAAGCGATCTCTTTTCTTCGGACTTCCGTCTTCCGTCTTCCAACTTCCGACTTCCAACTTCCGACTTCCAACTTCCAACTCCCCACTTTACACCTGCGACACCATCTTCCTCACGCTTTCCTCAACCACAGCTAAATCCATATTTCCAATGGCAGTATTCTGCACCTGGCCCATAATCCAGTTCATGCGGTGTTTTGGATCTGTTTTCTTCACATTGATCAAAAATTTACTGTTGATAAATGGCAGTTTACCCAGAATTTCCTCTGAGTCAGTCTTTTTGAACTTCAAGGTTGCCAAGACCGATTCAAATTCCATTCGCGGATGGTTCACCAAAACAGGTAACATCTTGTTTGCAAGCTTTTCGTTCAGATTATTATCTTTCAGGAAGGCAAACAGGTGATAAATCATTTTCACTTTGAATTTGTGGTTCCTGTTTTTGCCAAGTATGTTTTTCAAACGGTGTCCGACAAAAGTCCCGACGAATTTCGGATTGATATTCAACTCCTTCACAATTTCTTCGATGAGCGGATAGTAGTTTTTGGAGAAGATATAAGTATAGGTGTCTTCAGGAATTCCCCATGCACGCAACTGATTGTAACGATCGATGACTTCCTTGGGAATTTGCTTGCTCAACTCATCAATAAAACTGTCTTCCAGCGGAATAGGTGCTGAGTCAGTATCAGGATACATACGATCTGCACCGGGGAGCACACGTTCAAAAATGGTAGTTCCGTCGGGAAGTGATTTTCTTGTTTCACCCGGAATACCTTCGAATGCCATTTTGCAGCGCTCTTCAATGGTTTCAAGGGCCGTTTTCATGTCTTCTTTTGGTCCCCAGATAAGGATGATTGCATCATCTGGCTGACTTTTTGTGATTTTCGCGATCTTCTTCCAGTCTTCTTCTTCCAGCTCAGAAACGAAGGATTCGGAATGAATCATATTTGGCTTTTCGAGACAGGCAATTACTTTCAAACGGTCGCTTATTTCATTGGCAAACGACTTTTCGGGCTGTGTAAAATGGGAAAGTGCCCCTTTGAAATCTGTTAATTTGACTGCAATCAGTTGTTGTTCCATTTCAGCAGCCTGAATCAGCGGAGAATATGCCAGATTGAGGTCTTCTGCATTGATAGGATAACTGGCGATTTTCCAGGTATCGAAATTCTTTATTTTTCGTAATTGCTCACGCAGAAGCAACAATGACCATTGTCTGAAAGCCTCATTGTGTGTAAGTTGTGGAATCCATTTGGTGTGTGCGACGCCTTTTATTTCAACACGGGTACCCCCTTTGCAGCTCACATTTACATCTTCACGTCCTGCACCGATACCTGTACGCACTTTGCCGGTGCTTCGGTTCAGAAAACGAATATAATCGCATGCTTCTTTTACCTCATCCGGATTCATGCAATCGGGATAAGTGACTGTTTCGATCAGTGGCATGCCAAGCCGGTCGGTTTTATAGATTCGTGTGTGGCCGATATCTGAAATCTCACGGCATGAATCTTCTTCGATACTGAGTTGTATGAGTCGTATTGTTTTGTTTTTCAAAGGAATAGAACCTTCAACGCCAATAATTGCAGTTCGTTGAAAACCTGTGGGAATGCTTCCGTCGAGGTATTGCTTACGGGTAATATGAACCTCGCCAACAATATTTAATTTTGAAAGCAGTGCGATCTCGATAGCGATTTGCAGTGCTTCGCGGTTGACCGGAAACGGAGGCGTATCATCGACTTCATAAGTGCAGGCCGTTTCGTTTTTGATACGGTAAACGATCTCTTTACGGGTTTTGAATTCCAT
>CAJBPB010000021.1 GCA_903957365.1 uncultured Bacteroidota bacterium | reverse complement strand
GTTAATTATCGTGCCAAACTAATTATTAAACTTAATATCAGGTATATAATGAATCGATCTGTCTTGTACTATTTTTGAAAAGTATTCCTGAAATGATAATAATTCCTATAATGGGAATTTACAATAACATAACATTACCTATTGTCAGCATCAATATCTTCTATTCTTCCCTTTTCAGGATCAATATATACCGGTTCATTTTTAAATCAGAAACCTCAATAATGAATAAAACCTGATATACAGTTTTAAAATAATCCATTCAACTACTGATAATTACTATTCAAATGAGAAATAACCTGAACAGCATATTACATTTTGCAGATACAACAGTCCATATTATGTTTGCAACCGGAATAAATGTAAAACCAAAAAAATGAAAAACATTCTTATACTTCTGGCAATACTGACAACACCTTGTTTACTCCAATCTCAATCGAATGACCAATATGCCTGGCGTTATTTTCGTCCGGGCAATACCGGTATTCAGGGTGACGATGTAACTGCCATCTGGATTGATGAAAATGGAGATCCGTATATTGCGGCCAATACAGGTAACTGGGGTGAAGGGGGATTTGCCAGATTCGACCAGGCCGAAAACAAATGGATAAACTATTCAAATGTGGATTACCAGATATTGGGGTCTTTCGACAATGCAGATATTAAAATCCTAGACATTGTTGAAGATTATGAAAACAACCTTTGGATGGGAACTTATCATGGTGCACTGAAATTCAATCCGCAGACAGGTATTTCAACCACTGTGAACTACAGTGCAGAAAATTCTGATCTGCTCGGATTTACCTACGATATCGATTTAGCGCCTGACAGCTCAATCTGGTTCATCAGTGAAGGACTTGTGCGGTATAATCCAAAAAATGATGCATGGATGACGTATGAAGGATCAAATATCCGGATTGCAGTGCAACCCAAAACAGATGGAAGTTACCTTGTGTGGTCAGCTGATACATATTACGGACAGGTTTTTACATTCAACAGCGCTACAAATCAATACACAAATTATGAACCCTCAGCCATTGGCGATATTGCAGGCTTACCTGGAAAAGACTGTGTGGATGATGCCGGAAATTTCTGGGCCTTACGCATGTCATTTGATGGCAACTGGGAAACACTCGAATACCAGCGCCCTGATGGTGTCTGGGTTTACCCTGAGCCACCTTACGAGAATGTAAGTTTTTACATTGATGCTTTCAGGGCTTTTGGTGATGGAAAGGCTTTATTGGTAACCGCTGTTGGTGAAACCTGGATGTTTGACGGCACAGCATGGCAGAATTATGGTACATGGCGTGAGGGTGATTTGAATGCTTCTGTTGATATGGATGAGCAGGGAAATGTATGGGTTTGTGGTTCCGGTGGTGCCGCCCGGCGTGATGCGGTTACAGGAGAGTGGCAGCGATACAGAATCACCAACACTTCGCAGATTGATCATTTTGTGGAAGATCTGGCTGTTGATGCTGAAGGAAACGTTTGGTTTACAGGCAATGCGGGCTCCGGTGTGGGCGGTTTTCAGAAATTTGACGGTGAGCGCTGGACCGGTTTTAATGAATTCACCTATGGTCTGGGTCATCCATTTCCCTTTCCGGCAGACAATACGCAGGCCATTTACAGCCGACCATCCAATGGTGACATCATTATCAATCCAACTTATCACGGGATTCATGCCTGGGATGGCGAAAGTTACACTCCTCTGGAAGATGTGATGACTGATTCTGAAGGATTCACCGAAGACTCACAAGGCAGATTATGGAGCCTGGGCGATTACTACAACGTTAGATATTTTGACGCGGTCAATGCTGAATGGATCACAATCCCCATTGTTGGTTGGGGAAGCCGTATAATGAGAGATCCGGTCAATGAAGGAAATATCTGGGCTGCCACTGACTATGAAATTCTGCGCACAGATGGCGTCAGTTCATTTAGCCGTGGCATCGAAGATTTTCCCGGCAGCGCTGCATGGTTTACAGGCTTTGCAGCAGATGAGAACGGAATTGTATGGGTCGGAACCTGGTCACAGAATACCAGTACAGGCAGCACACTTATCCGGCTCGATGCCAATACAGGAACACACCAGATATGGTCGTATGACGAAGGCTGGCCTTTTCCGGGAGAACATGTCAGACCATTGACCATCACTTCAGACGGAAGACTATGGATGCAATTTGATTCTGAATACCCTTCTACTGAATCAGGATTGTTATGGTATGATGGTGTGAATATTGAAATATTTCCATCATCGCCCGGTGGTATTCCACAATGGGGTGGTTTACCAAACAGTACAATAAACGACCTTGAAGTAAAAGAAGTACCAGGTGGTTACGAACTCTGGATGAGCTGTCTGGGAAGAGGAATTGCAGTTCTTGATGTCACGAAAGACCCGGTGGGCCTGGAAGAGCCTAAGCAGGTTTATCAGGAAAACAATATTGCAGCTTTTCCGAATCCAGCTTCCGAATCAGTTACAATCACATTCAATAAGCCTGATAAAGCTTCAGCACATCTCACGGTTTTTGATATGACAGGAAGAAAAGTGAAAGAAATAATCCATCAACACACCGAAACCTCAAAGCAGAGTGCAGTATGGGATTTAACAGATCAGACTGGCAGCCGGGTTGAAAATGGATTTTATTTTGTACAATATTCTGATGCAGAAAAAACTGAATCAGTGAAAATTATTGTGCTGTAGCCCAAACAATAATCATACATAGCCATCAGCTTGTTTCAATTTTATTCCGGATTTTGAATTACATGATTAAATTTGTCTTTGAATTGAATCAACAGGTTAACAATATTTGCCTGTATTCAACTATAAACAGAGTTTACAAATCTAAAAACTGAAAAAATGGGATTATTTTCATCATTGCTCGGAAACGCCGGTGCCGTCAGTCAGGAAGAATTAGTAAAAACCTATGGTGGACTCCTGATTGCAGGAGAAGAGATTGAACTGGGATTCAAACTCATCAGAGATGTTTTTATTTTTACAACCAAAAGACTGATTCTGGTTGATAAGCAAGGGTTAACAGGTAACAAAACCGAAATAAAATCTGTCTCTTACAAAAGCATTTCGAAATTCAGCATCGAAACGGCAGGAACATTTGAACTGGATGCAGAGTTAAAAATCTGGATTTCGAGTGAACAGGAACCAAGTATTAAAAAGCAATTCAACAAATCGGTGAATGTATATGATGTTCAAAAGGTTCTGGCATCCTATGTATTGAAATAGAACAATTTAATGACAATAAATATCCCTGGTTTTTTGATGATATTCATCAATTAAAACAATTTTCTTTCAGGGCGTGAATCAGGATTTTTTAAACATGCCAATGATTTTGCGTTTATTTGCAAAGAATTAACACAGAAACAATCAATGAAGCAGAATCAACCGATTATTATCGAAATGTTTTACACAATGACCTGTCCGAATTGCAAAATTATGAAACGCATGCTCGACGATGTTTTGCCGCAGTTTGAGGACAGGTTTATAATAAAAAAAAGTATGGCTAACTCACCCATGGGCATGATTAGAACCATGAAATTAGGTGTGTATGCCGTTCCGACAGTTTTGATTGACAATAAAATTGTTTATAGAAGCGTGCCGACAAAAGAAGAATTAATCAGTAAATTAAATAGTTATTAATCAATAAATTAAGTAAAATGGAAACAAAGAAAAAATTAAGATGTCCGCTAGGCGTTCCAGGTGGAATACTGGCAGCTTTGCTTGGACTTACCGGAATAATTTTAAACGTTATCGAATTCAACCTGTTTGGATTGATCATTTCTTTTGGGTTATTTTTGATCGCAATGCCTTTTGTTCGTGTCACCATGATGATTCATAATGCGAATGACCGTTTAGATGAATTGGAGAAGAAAGTAAAATAAGAAACCAGCTTTTTGGTTTTTCGCATTCTGTGACAGAGAACTTTCTGTCTCAGATACTGAGAAATTGTCTAAAAATTATCCTTTGGCATCTTTTTGTGAATTAAGCCCTCATACTTCGTTAAATTCTACGTCAAT
>CAJBPB010000020.1 GCA_903957365.1 uncultured Bacteroidota bacterium | reverse complement strand
CAAACATGAGGCTGTACTTTTGATAAACAGGATGGTTTCTACCATAAATCATATTCAGAAATGCAAGGCGGCCATGGATGATCTGCTTTAGCTTTTCTATCCAATCAAAGACATGACCGTCAGGATATTGCCTTGCACATATAATCACCTCTTTCAGTTTGTTGATATCCGATTCAAAATCATGCAGAAACGGATCGGGGATGCTTATTTTTTCGCCAAGCAGCAAGCCGGTTACTTCTTTCACATCGTCTTTGCCAAACCATTGTATTTTTTTGTCATCGGCAACAAAATGATGCGCATGCAATATTTCGGTTATCTGCCCGAAATGGGTGTTTGAGATGGTACAATTCGATGAAAACGAAAGATCGTCAACATAGCGTGTATAAGCAAAACTGCTTCTTGCAGCCCACGAGCCAAGTTCTTTATCGAGGGCAATGGTGGCAAAATTTGAGAGGGCAGGTGATGTCGGACTGCCCATAGGTAACCGTCCTTTATAAGTGACTAAACGGGTAAGCAATTCTTCTGTTTCAGGCACAAACGAAAAAATTTGATAATCATTAAATAGACTGTGCACTTTGGCTGTGTCAACCTGATGAAAAAAATTATCTAGATCGATATTCAGTAAATATTTTTTTCCGAGATGGACTTTGGCATTGGTATATATATTTCGTTTATCACGGTCATTTTTTAATGCCCTGATGAAACCGAAGGCTGCATCGGTTTTATGATCGAGATATAGCCATTGCAGTCCGTCGCTCAATCGATCGAGGAGGTAACGCAGTTGTCCGTTAGGTGTTTCAATGGTTCGTTTTTCAGTTGAACCCGGCTTCGGAATTTGAAATGTTCTATAATTTGTATTCGGATCAATCTGCGTTAAGGTTCGTTCGTCAACCGATAAAAAACCGGCTAACTCACTGATTGTTTTGAGTTTCTCAATCATGATGTATCGGTTTATTTGTGTTAAATTGTATTGAAAGATTGCGAAAAGATATGCCGGAAAAGATGTCATCCTCTGAAAAGCAGGATGACATCTTTCCGGGAAATCTGTTTGTATCTGGGCTGGTTTTGATTCAGTATGTCAATGAACTTTTTTTACTTCAGACTTAAACCGCAGAAAACCGCGGAGATATTTTCACTATTCACTATTCACTCATCACTTTTCAATAATACCGTATCCGAACGCCTTTCCGCTACCCAATGCAACAAACTGCGGCAGGTTTGCATTGAGGCTGAACAAGAGATTGAATGGAAGATAAAAATGGGCTTTATAAGGTAATAGTTTTTGATCGAGTTTGAGTATATCAACTAGCTGCACTTGAATGTTTGGCAGACTGACACCCATATATTTGAATAAGTCGTTTATCAAATGCTTATGCAGTGTTTTTTCGATCATCTGTATTTTTTCAGTCATTGGCACCCCTACATACTGCTTATGGGTCTTGCTGTCAAGGGCAAGATATTGATGTATCTGATATATAATTGGCTGTTCCGTTTGCACAATGTCGGTTTCCTCATGGCTGAACCGGCTTATCCCGACCTTGAGCCTGTCGTTGATATCAATCATATTCCGATAGCTTGTAAATAGCTGTTGCAGAGCAAAGGCACCTTCATTGATGCCTGTTACCAGAAACTGCCCGTTGGTGTAATGGTAAATGATCTTCGGATAACCTGGTAAGGTATTGCTGTTTGCTTCGTTATGGTTGTGAAACAACGATGTATCAACCCCCTGTTTTTTCAGTTGTTCACTTTTATCATGCATAAGCCCTTTGATGGAATCGCGTATCCATTCTGATCCTGGTTTCACATATTTTTCGGGTGTTTCGCCTATAAGCAAAAATGGTTTTATCTGGTAAGTAGTAATGGTAATCATAGATTTGAATTAATTTAAATCGAAATATTTCATATGTGTTGGAATCTGTAAAAACTGAATTCTATAGACAATTGACCGGTTGGGAAGCAGGTAGTTAAAGTGCACTAAATTGACAGATTTGAATTTCTGTTTTGTTATCCATTTTAAATTGGGTTACAATTTTAAACAAAACTTAAAACAAATTATAAGAAGGAATTCCCGCCTGGGGGATAGGAAGAATTACATTTCAAACTGGCCATAAATATTATTGATCAATAACTACATCTTAGAAATTTTCGTTATCTGATAATTTCCTTTCATTAAAGAACCAGATGTTTCAACAATTTTTAATCGTACCTCATTATGCAATACGAATTTACCTTGAAGTCCTAAAATGATTATATGTTCTTTAATATGCAACTGAATTTTTGCATTTCCACTTACAAAATCAACTACAGTACCTGAAACGATACTTCCATTCTTTAATGACTCCAGAGGAATCCAAGTATCAGTTTCTTGTAATTTTGGTAATTTAGTTATTAATTTTTCAGGTACAGGGTATTCATTTTCTGTATCAGCAGTATTAATATTTATAGCAATTGGATTAAAATCATCAAAGAATAGGTTGGAATTCAATGCTTTCGAACTTGTACCATTCTCTTGTTGCTTTCTGAATTGACCATAACCGGATGAGGTTTTCGCTCCGGCTCCATATTTATTTAATAAGTACTTAAATAGAGTAGCTTTTTGCTGACCTGATAAACCCCCCAAATCATTTAGTCTGAATTGAAATTGAATGTCTATTTCAGGTAATATCTTTAAAAGCCGAATTGGCATGGGATCTTTTAATGGGTGCTTGTGAAAGGCGAGTGTATCATCGAAAAGAAATGTTCCGGCAGGTATTTTAATGGTTTCTTCCTGATCAAATTTGTCACTTTGTTTTCCTGTTGTCTTGCTTGTAGAAATGTAATGCTTTGGTATTGTATAGCTAAACTCTTTTGAATTACTTTTTGAAGGATAAGCACCAAGGAATGAATCTTGAATTAAAGGGTTTATTCTTACTCCCATCTCAATTTCACCTTCAAAAATTAAATTTTCTAACTTTTTGATTTCAGTGGTATTCCAATTATCTACGTTAATTGAATTATCATT
>CAJBPB010000019.1 GCA_903957365.1 uncultured Bacteroidota bacterium | reverse complement strand
ACTCATCAAAGACTAGGATTTTCGTAGATTTCTTTGTCAAACAAATGTTTTAAATGCCAACCAATGGCACGGTAATATGCGTAAAAGAGGCCAATTTTTCCCTTCAGAAGATAGGAAAATGCATTTTTAGGAATAGCGACAAATAACTGGTATGCGATACCGGCATAAAAATCGTAACCTTCCACATTTCGTCTCATGAAAACCAGACGGTTTCGGTTTAAATAATAGATTTTAAGTGCACTTAGTTTTCCGGTACTGACGGATTCTTTATGCAGAACGTGTGAATTATGTATAAAAAATATCTTATATCCGGCATTCTTAATTCTTACACACCAATCCGCTTCTTCATAATAAAGAAAAAATATATATGACATTAATCCTATTTTTTTTACTACTTCCATTGGCACCATCATGGCAGCACCATGGGCATAAGCGGTTTCATAATCAGATTTGTACTGTCCCGTGTCTTTAGTTTTATTTCCGATCGCAAAATTACGCATCGTCACATAATTAATTGGCGTGTAACCAGCATATTGTATGGTGTCGGGCTGATAATAAAACTTAATCAATGGACTTACTGCACCAATATCCGGATTATTTATAAGTTTGCTAACCATAGGTTCCATAAATCCTGGTGGAACTTCAATGTCATTGTTAAGAAGTAAAACATATTCTCCCCGAGCCCGCATCAACCCAAAATTATTACCTGCAGCAAAGCCATAATTAATCGGATTTTCAATAAAAACCACGTTAGGATAGCGTTGTTTGATAATTTTTGGATTATCAGTAGGGGAGGCGTTATCAATAACAATTACTTCAAAGTTTGGATAAGTAATCCTGTTCAGAGATTCCAATAACGCGCAGGTTACTTCGGCCTGGTTATAATTGACTGTTATAATTGAAACTAAGGGGTATTTACTCGCCATTTAAAAATAATTGTTAAAAAATTTCAATGTTTTTTTTCATGATCACCCGAAATGGAATGGGTTGTGTGAATAAATCTTTTGCTGGCACCCTTAATTTGTAACAGACTCATAATCATTAAAATAAATCCATATGGTAAAGATAACAGGGCTTTGAATGTTTTCTTTGTATAATAAGATTTTGGAACCGACAAAGCGACAGTAAAAGCTGTTGAAACAAAAATCACTAACCAATAATAGAATCCAAGGATAAAATTATCACTTATGATGGTAAGATTAAAGAAGTGTACAATTGCTGAAGTCAGGGTAAAAATAAAAAGAATACCTATCAGTAGAATTCTGGGAGGTTGAATCATCTGAATTACTTTATCAAAATAATCAATATTACCACGAGCGAAAAGTTTAAAGAGACCATCAAAAAAGTAATGTTTAAAATGGCTTAATTGTGCGGCAATCCATCTTCTGCGCTGATTTACGAATACATCTGATTTTTGCGTTTTTTCATCATATATATGTGCGTCTTCAATATATTCAATTTTGAAATTATGTTGTAATAATCTCATCTCCATTTCTTTATCTTCTCCAACTGAATCGATTCCAGCCATCATTTGCTTGTATAACGAATATTTTATTCCCATACCGGAACCAATCAATGCCGATGAAAGGCCTAGGACACGATGGCCTTTTCTAAAGATACTGTTGTTTATTTCCTCACTGACAGCGTCAAGAACAGCAAAGGTAGTATTGGTGTTTTTTGCCATCCGGTGTCCTTGTACAGCGACAAAACCCCGGTTAAATGCTTCATTTATTTTTGAGAGTACGTTGGTCGCCATCACATTATCAGCATCCAGTATCATGGCAACATCAAAATTATCGCCAATTTCTTCCATACATTTATTCAAGGCTTTAGATTTCTTACTGATTTCAAAAACAACTACAACAACCTTGATTGGAAGTTTTCGTAATGCTTCAAGCGTTTCAGCTTTAAATGAATCAGCAATAACAATTACCTCAAATAAATCTTTAGGATAATCCTGTTTAAGCGCTTCTCTTGCAACATCAATAATTACCATATCTTCCTTATACCCAGGAATCATGACTGCAAACCTGTTCATTTTAGTTATATGTACACTTTTTATTTTTCTCGGAAAAACTGATGCAATTCCATAAACCAAAACATACAAGGTAGAAAATGCAAGATAAGCATAGATTATAACTTCAAAAGCTACCAATATAAATTTTAATATATTCATAATTAATTAGTTAGTTTTTCTGTATTATATACTTCTTTATGATGTATAATGTTCCAATACATTGCCTTCCAAAAAGCAACCATAAGATCAGGCCGGCCTTTAATAAGGTATTCTAAAGTAATTTTTGGAATGGTAATCAAATAAATATAAAGTAAACTTAATAATTTTAACATTCCGGTTGAATTACGCCTCGCATAAAGGACACGTCCGCGTGTCATATAATAGATTTGGAAGGGACTATTTTTCACGGTTGATATTGATTCTTTATGCAAAACCAAAGATTCGCCCTGAAAATATACCTTATAACCTGCACGTAAAATATGAGCTGCCCAATCGTGTTCTTCATAATAAAGAAAAAACACCTCTGCCATTAAACCAACTTTTTCCATTACAATTCTGGGAACAAGCATTGCAGCTCCAAAAATAGAGCCTGTTTCACATGTCATATTGTATTGTCCAGTATCTTTTTCGCCAAAACCGATGGCAAAACTACGAGTTGTGATCGGATGAATGGGAGTAAAACCTGCAAACTGAAGAATATGATCTGAATGAAAATATTGTATTCTCGGGCTGACCATTCCAATCTCAGGATTATTTTCCAATAACCCGACCATTGGTTCCAGAAATCCTGGTTCTACTTCTGTATCATTGTTAATAAAAAGCATATATTTCCCTTTTGCTTCACGAACGGCAAGATTATTTCCACCGGCAAAACCAAGATTTTTTTTGGATTTGATGAAATTTATCGCTGGAAATTTTTCTTTAATTATTTCCGGATTATCTGTTGGAGAAGCATTATCAACTACCCCTATTTCTAAATTAGGATAAGTGCAATGCTGCATCGAATTGAGAAATTCAATAGTAACACCAGACTGGTTGTAATTAATTGTGATGACAGATACAAGTGGAAAGTTTTTTTGTTTTTCAGTATTCATCTTCGATCGACATTACAAAATAATAATCGAAGATAAAACAATTCACTGAAATATGAAACATTTAGGTCTTGCTTTTTAATGACCAGGGACTAATTTTCTTTGAAAGAAGGTAAATATACTCACGATCTAGCTGCTGACTTACAAAAATAAAGATCCAACTTAGGTAAATCAGGATACCAGTTGGCATCTGACCAAGTACCCCATTACCGTAACTAGCTCCCATGATTCCGGTAAAACCACACATGAGAGCACTCATTATTCCTTTTAGTTCGGGCGATTTTATTCGGAACATTATCAGAAATGAGCCTTTAATCAGAATATATCCAAGGATAAATAAATGGAGGATAAGACCAATAATACCTTGTTCTGCCCAAATCTGCACATACCAGCTATCAGTTGCAACTTGTGCTAAAAATCCCTGAGGCGAAAATCTTTTACCCCAGTCACCGGCACTTCCAATACCACCTCCAAAAGGCCGGGATGTTAAATAACCACTTAAAATTCTTCTGTTCTCAAGACGTACAAGATAGGAAGCATCTTCTTCAGGTACAAAAGCAGTGCGCATACGTCTTATTTGAGAATTACTCTGGCCAATATAAGTATAGGCAAAAAATGCATAAACCAAAGCCAATGTTAATCCACCAATTACCATGGCTCTGAAATTCTTACGATGCGCTATATAAGTCACTCCACCAACCATTGGTACAATCATGGCGCCGCGTGTACCGGAGATCATCATACCCCAAAGCCCCATTACACCCATTGTTGTAAAAAAAACTTTATTATGAAAACCTTTGATATTCATTGCGATAAGTAAACCAACAGTACCAGCTGCTCCCTGGGCTGCTCCAAACTGACCGGCGTCACTGAAAAATGAAAAAGCGCGTAATTCACCAAATATAATATGGGTAACACCTCCAATGGTATCTAACCAGAACTGTTCCGCATAGTCTGGGCCGATATAAATCTGTTGCAACCCTTTGATGGTTCCCAGAATTGAAAATGCTCCCCACATATACAAAAATATGTACAAGAAACGTAAGCGATTGAAAATCATAAGGCCAACTGGTATCATCAGCAACATATAAAGCGAAATCCCGCGCATCGCATAGAACCAGGCTGTCCTGCTCAAAACTTCAGGATTAAAGAGTTCGAGAATAGTATATGCAAACCAGATGATAGATAAATAAGTAAGATCACGATTGGCTTGTTGCCAGTCGAGTTTACTGTAAAAATATCTAAAAAAAACAGAAACATAAGTGAGAACCAAAAAACCATCCACTGTCAAACCGAATGGAACATTTTGAATGTAACGTGTCAATCCGATCGCGATAAAACCCAGAATAATGATTGTGTAAATACCAATTCGTGGTTCATTTAAAAAACGGTTGAAGTAAATGATAATAGGAAAAAGTCCGACTAAAGCCACCGCCACGATCAAACCACCTTTTGCAATAATAATTCCCAGAACAATCGTCGCAAAAATAAGCATCCCGATCACCATTGGGTGTTCGAGTTTGCTTGCTCCGGGTTTATCTTTTAGGAATGAAAACATTATGAGGCTAAATTAATAAGATTTTTGTTTAACGGACCTTACTTAATATTTGTCTGGCAAATTGAATACCTGAAGCAAAACCGATTCTAAAAATATCCCGGAAACGTAGTTTTAATGATTCATTAAGGTACTTAAACCCAACTAAAATTCCGACAATTGTGAAAACTATGCTAGCAAAAGCGACTAATTCCAGCGTCTTAATCATGGTATAACCATGAGCCATTTTATAAGCAACATCAGGAGAGACAGCATTACCTAATACAAATACCAACCACGTAAATCCCAAAATGATTCCTGATAAACCGAAAACTGCCAATGTATCTCCAAATATATTGAATGATGCCATGTAAATCACTTTAATGAAATTCTGTTTTGGTTTGTTGACACTATCTAATGTTACTCCAATAAATCTGTCGATTGGCAGAAACAATCCATAGATACAAAATAACCTGAAAATATTCGCAGTGATAAGATAATCAGAACCACCAAGAATATAAACAAATTGCTCTGCAAATATAAATGAGAATATCATAACAGGCAGTAAAAGTAATGTTGTACCACCAGCATTAACATAGAATAATTGTTTCACCTTTTCAGTGTTGTTTTCAATACTGGCTTTTGAAAGCATTGGAAATGCTGTGGCAGCAAAACTTCTGAGTGGAATTTCAATTATCTCAGTAAGCTTTAGAGGAATACTATACAAAGCAACACCAGTAGTGCCAAGAAAAGGGCTTAATCCTATTATAAATGTATCAGCACTTCGCAAAAGATTACTTCCAATGAGTGTTCCTGTTGTATATTTCCCGAAATCGAGTATTATTTTTGATGCTTCCTTCGTGGCTTTTAACAGATAACGGATTCCATCCCAATTCAGAGCACTTGCCAGAACTGAACTAATGAAGTTGGTAATGAGGTAAGCATACAAAATTCCCTGAATACTAAATTCAAAGTAAAAATTCGCAGCGAGAAATACCATGAATGAACCAACATTTAACATTCTTAGCCACAGCATATTATCAAACCTGAGTTTGGCTTGTAAAACAGCCTGTGCATTGTTAAATGGAAGCGTTAAAAAGGATGCTACCGGATACCAGATAAAAAACAATTCAAATCCTGAATCTTTGATACTATCATCAAATAACAGATAAATGATTATCAATATTACTGCTATTCCGACAGTTGAAATAAGGTTGATCAGATTATTTGAACCCATCAGACTTTTTGCATCTTTATCGTTGGCAGAAGACAAAAATCTTGTCAATGCGGTTCTGGTGATTCCAAACCTGAGCATATCGATAAAATTGCCCATGGTGATAAACAAAACCCATTCACCAAAAATCTCTTGTGGGAGCATACGCACAAGCATAAAAAAACTCAGAAAACCAAAAACGGCCACCAGACCGTTATTAGCGAGTGAAAGAAAATTGTTGTTAGTTATGATTTTCCTGAATAATCCATTCACGATTGCATCTGATTTTCTTTAACCTGAATTCTTAATCGCGTCGGGAACGTCAATACATTTTTAACCCGGTACCAGGTTTGTGAAGTCTTTTTTACTTTAATACCGGAAATGATTTCAGCAATTGCATAATCTTCAGCTTCATTGAGCAGTATCATCGGAGGTTCTTTAGAAAGCTCCTTGATCATTTCCAATGCTGAAATGTCAGCTTTGTTCCAATGGCTGGTAGCTTTTAATACCATCATAGAGGCATCTACCTGATGCATTAATTCAATCGGATACCTGTGAAAAATGATGGACGGGATCTCAATAAAAATATAATCATAACTATAGTTATCACGCCGAAGTATATTGCTGTTAATCAATTCTTTTAAATTCCTTATCTCAGCAAAATTATCGTTGATTTCGTAATTGTAGTTTAAATTAAAATCTGTATTATCAATATCGGCTTCTTCTCTATAGTTTAAAACCAGCACTTTTTCACCATAAGTACGAAGTTTATTCGCCAGTCTTGCAGTTAAAAAAGATTTACCAACACTATCCTGGGTGCTGAACATCAATATGATATATGGTTTTTGGGCTGGATATATCGAATGATGTAATAACTTCATTTTCAGATTCTGGACAATCATCTCGATCAATCGATTGCTGATGAAAACCATATCCTGTAATTTTGAGTTGGAACTGATATAAGGGAAAGCTCCCGCAAGCTTTAGTCCAACACGATCCAGAACCCTATCCGGACTTTTCATTGAAGCATCGAAATACTCAAGTACAAGGATAATAAACGCAACCAGAATAAATCCTATTAATGCCGCAGCGAGAACCAGATATTTGGCTTTTGAAGGATTTGCCTGTAACGGGAAATAAGGTGGATCCACTATTTTTATATTGGTCGCCATCTGCAGGTTTTGTTGCCTCATTTTTGCAAGGTTAAAACTGCGAAGTAATTCCAGATAGGATTGTTCTGCAACAGTTATTTCTCTTTCAATACGTTTGAGCATGGCTCCCAGAGGAGCAAAACGCTGGTACGTTCGCACAAAATCCATTTTTCTTCGGGCCAGAACAACCAAACTAGCTTTTGCCTCTTCGTATGAAAGTGCGTTTTTTAACCACTCATCCAGCAAAGTGGAAATCTGAATACCTTGAGTTGAATGACTGTAGAGATAAAGCTGATCAACATACAATTTAATTTCGTCTCTGAGTTGATCCGCTTTGTTGCGCAAAATTGCTACTTCATCACCGATTCTCTGGTCATAATCTTCAGCCAGTTCGTTGATCAGGATTTTTTCTGTTACATCAGCATATTGCTTACGTCTTTGATTTATAATGTCACTTTTCAAATAAATACTGTCACGTCTTGTAAGTTTGGTTTCCAGTTCTTTCAATGCGGCAGAGCCCTGTGCCATCCTCACCTGCTCGTTCTGATAGTAAAGATCGAGATCTTCTTTTTGTGCAGCGATGTATTTGGTTTGCTCAGCATAGTTAATAATATTGTTCTTTTTATTGAACTTTAACAACCGGTCTTCAGCTGCCTGCAATTGATTATCAGCTGAATCAACCTGACGTTTGAAATATGCCACCACAAGATCTGTTTGATTTTCTTTCAGTAATTTGTAGTTTTTTACAAAAACATGGGCAATGATTTTCAGAGTTTCCTGGCAAATTCCCGGATCATCTGATAAATAAATTAATCTAACAAGGTCACTATTGTTGATTCGGTATATCTGTAATGTTTTTATCGATTTGATACTATAATGCCTGCTGGTGCCATAATGGAGGAGTCCGTAAATGAAGTTTGTATCACTTGAATTATAATAGTTGGTAAAGTTTTGAATTGTCTTCAAAAAATCACTTTCAAGGATACCAACAGGGATTATCGGATCTTTTTCGATTGAGATTGTATTGGAACCATCTGATAAACCGGTATCATAAGATGCAAATTCGGTATCATTGAAGTTTTCAACTGCAGGTTGATTGATAATATCTTCCTGACTCAGTTCAACATCTTCATACAAACTGACTTCTTTATCAGAAGAAGCAACGTCGGTATATAATTCACTGTTAAGTCCGCTAAGTATTACCTTCTGTCCTACTTTTAATTCCTGGGAGGTGAAATCGTTCAACTCTCTTAATTTGCTAATTGAAACCCCATATCGCTGGGCAATGGATAAAATAGACTCCCCCTTTTGAACAATATGAAATTTGGTATCACTAACCAAACCTGGATCAGTAACAACCTGCATATCATCTTTCGAAACACCCTGTTGTGGAATTGTACTAACTGACGAACCACTGCTTACCAGTTCTTGTACAGCTTTGGTTTTCTTTTTGTTTATTTCTTTTTCAAGGCTTCTGATTTCCTTTTCCAGATTCCTGATTTGCTCTTCTTTTTCACGTTCGATACCGGCTTTTCCATTTTTCACAACCATATCCTTTACGCGCTTTGGAACGAAAGCCCTGAGTTTATCAAGGTTTTCATTTGAGATATATTGTGCATTATAAGTTTCCAGAGATAAGTTTTGGGCGAGCAGCATGATAGCTGTTTCTACGATAGTCTGACGTGAATTGATAAGATTAATGAAGTTGTCGAATTGTGCACTTGTACTAAAAAAGTCAGTAGGTACCTGGGCGGTTGATTCAATTGAATAACCGGTAGTGATACCAGTGTAGATAATGGTCTCAGATTCATACACTTTATCCTGATTTCGGGTCAGGGCAAAGACTACGATTGCCAATAACAATGGAATTGTTATCAACAGAATTAGGTTTTTTTGAAAAACCCGTATGAATTGTGCTATATCCATGTTATTGCTTTTCTATCGTAATACGTTGATTAGATTAAAGTCGATTTCTGTAATGATTTCCAAAAGCTGATAATTCTTGCTAAACTCAGCAATTGCCTGCTGATACTCGATCGCTCCCCGGGTTTGAATCTCTTTCAAACGGGTATATTCAGCTGTCGTAATCTCACCATTTAAAAACTGATTTTGAGCCATCTGCATCTGTATCATTGTAAATTTCTGGTAATCATTATAAATTCTTATATAGTTCTGCCATTGAATCATCATATTGTAGGCTTCTACAACTTCTTTCTCAACATATTTACGATTAATATCGCGTTGAGCAAATGATAATTCAATCCATTTCTTTTGTTTGTTTATTCTGTTTCTGCGATCAACCAATGTGGCGAACGGGAAACGAATATAAAATCCCACAGCAAAATTATCACGGATAGACTCACTGATAATCCAGGGTGACATTGGGGAGGTTACCCTGTCATCAAAATTCCATTTACCAACATTCCAGTCAAGGTTAAAACTAAAATGCTCAAGCCAGTATCGTTCAACTGTCTTTTTCTCGTAGTAATAATAATCAGCTTTCAGTTCTTCATATCGCACAGCGGGTGAATTAGCGACAGCAGAATCAATAAGTACTTTTAAAGAGGGTAGTCGTTTCGTTATATCATCAACAAGTGGATTAAACAACTTGGATTCATCATTCATATAAATTTGAGCGAACGATTTATTACCAATGAATATCAAAGATGACAGAACAACAAAAGCAATGAAAAAGACTGATTTATTTTTAATTTTCAATATTTTATACATTTTTACCTTCTATTGGATATTTACTACAAAGTTGTTTCGTTGTTCTTAATCTAAAGCTTTTTAATTGCTTGTTAACTATAATTAAACATTTTCCTTTTGAAATAATGCAGGAATGGTACGCAAAATCAGTTTAATATCACCCCAGAACGAATAAGTCTTGGCATATTGATTATCAAGTGCTTTTCGTTCCTCTTCCGACATTTTGCCTTTTTTCCCACGTTGTTCTACCTGCCATAATCCAGTAATTCCGGCCGGACCCATGAAACGCTCACTCCAGTCGTCTGAGGTTAGCATCTCAGCCTCATAAAGTGGCAATGGTCTGTTTCCAACTATCGACATATCTCCTTTCAATACGTTGATTAACTGAGGTAACTCATCAATGCTGGTATTTCTGATAAATTTACCTACACGTGTGATACGTGGATCGTCTTTGATTTTAATAAATGTTGAAGAAACGTTTTTCTTTTTGGTTTCATAGAACCAATATTCACATACTTTCTTACCTTCAGAATAAAGTTCCTGGGAACATGACTGGCCCTCAGGTAAAACTGCACATCTTGGACATACATCTTTAACATCGGTTTCTTTTGTGCTGGTCTGGTACTGATTCAGGTGCTTTAAATCTTTCAATGCGGCATCAGCACCAACACGCATGGATCGCAATTTATAGAAAAGAAATATTTTATACCCGGTGCCCACTCTTTTTGAGGTATAGTAAACCTTGCCTTTCGATTCAAGACGAATAGCAAGCATTACCAGCAGTATAACCGGAGAAAGCATCAGTAATGCTGTTGCAGAAACTATAATATCAAATAATCGTTTGTCCCATGGAATTTTGTACTCATGTACTTTTAATACGGTTTCCTGAGCATCAGTATAATACGAGTTAAACCTTTTAATGAATCCGATTCTTGTATAAATGTCATTGACATCTATGTTACCATCATAAAAATCATTGACAACGGATGCAAAAGCCACATCTTTGAATTTATTGTCACGTTCAGGTGAAACTAAAATGAAGGGTGTTGCATAATGAATATTTTTTGATTTCAACATTTTTGCAACTTCAATCCCATTCATACCTGCAAGAAATACCTCACTGATAATACCATCAAAGCTATTATCATCCTGAAGAATACTTATAGCGGTTAAACCATTCTCAGCAATTGTTAAATCAAACAGATTTGAATTGTTCTCAAATTGTTGAATAAAATTGAGGTAACCACCTATATAAATAACCTTCAAGCGGGGAGGTAAAGTTTCTTCCATTGCTAGTTTTTATTTTCTTGCCAATAAAATCTCAATCCTGATGGATAACTCTTCCGGATTAAAGGGTT
>CAJBPB010000018.1 GCA_903957365.1 uncultured Bacteroidota bacterium | reverse complement strand
AGAAACGATTTCAATTTCGGGATGTTGCCTGTTTAGTATTTTTAATTTTGGAAGTAATTCAAGACAAAAAGGACAATGAATCGACCAAAAAACAATGATTGTGTGTTTTGACTCAATCTGATCAAGTGAAAATGGTTTGTCTGTTAGGTCATTACCAATGATTGGTGGAGCAACGGCTCCGAATTGAATTTTACGAAAAGGTTCAACGAGTTGTTCTATTCTCATCATCGAGGCAACCCCCATGCATTCTGCCTGAAAATGCGGTAATTCACTCAAGTAATCAGTTACAATTGACAATCCCATTTCGGTAAATCCCTCAAGAAAAAAGCCAAGAACAAAAATATAGACGTTCTCTTCCTCCGCTGCCCGTAACATAATCTGATCCAATGCTTTGATGAATTCTATCTGTAACTCGCTCATTCCCGCATTTTCTTGTTGATGCAATGCTAAAAAATCGATCATTTTCTTGGTTAAGATATCTGAGTTTAACAAAAGGGTATCTGCGAAATTGATTGAATCCAGAAAATGATCTTTCAGATAGTCTAGCCGATCGATTTGATTCAACTCAATGGGCGGTGGAGAAACAAAATCAGTTCGGATCAATTTAGAAGAAAATGTATTCGCGTATTGTTTGTTTATATTTTCAACGAAACCTAATAATTTGTTTTTCAGTTTATTATATTCCTTTTTGCTCGCTTTATAATATTTTGTGTTTTCAGGATAATTGTCAAGTACTGGTGTTATCAGGTTTAAACGGAGATTAATATCATTTCTCAGGTCAATATATTCGCGCCAGATTGTATTTTCCTTACTATTTATAAAAACCAGTGTTTCCAGCTTCTCAAATCCTTCAATCTTAAATTGAACAGGTTCATGATTGTAAATTAATTTTAGTGACTTACTATCATTGTTATGTAATAAAAGCATTCCGGGTTGTAAACTTTTTGGAAGTTCATAGGCGAATACACCTTTATTATCTGTTACGACCGAATCAAGAAGGTATCGCACCTCGCCTTTCATACGGTAAATTGATAAATATTGATTTGGTGAGCTTTGAATTTCTCCAGTTAAAAAGTCCTGTGAACGAACCATAAAAGATTGAATCACAAATAGAAAAAGAAGTATGTTTCGAAAATTAGTTGTCTTATTTATCATAAAAATGGCAATGCCGGACTGAAATTAAGTGAGAAAAATACAAGATTTAGGTATGAGTGCAAAAGTAATAAAACAATTAGTTTTTTTGGTTGTTGAAATTTCAATTTGAATTCATAAAAAATTGCCTCTCGATCCATTTTATTTTGTATTTTGCGCCCCGAAATGGTGTATTGCTTCACCTTCATATTAAAAGGAAACGTTCAAAAAAATTAATTATGGTTGCGAATCACCGCCTCAAAGGCATCATCCTGTTTATTGCATTGGCAGGGTTCACCCTTTTAAGTTGGCCATCCCAGGCACAACAACTTACACGGTTTAATCCAAACACCCAGTCTCTGATGATCGATCTGACAGAGATAGTTTCATCGAGTGCCCGATACGAAGTGTATGATTTCCTTCAATCAAATAATGATATTGAGGTTTTACCTTTCGATAATGCCTCAAAAGTGATCGTTACTAGTACAGTTCTATCACAAAGCGAGTTGCAAAAATATTATGAAGCAGCTGTTCAACGTATTAGCAGAAAAAATCAAGACCTTTCCAAAGAAGAGCAAACAAAGACAATTGTCGATTTTGCTTCGAAATATGGTTTTGGAATTGCAGATCAATTGATGCGTTCTGTCACTGAAACTGAGAATGATTCATGTCACCGTTCTCTTCCCTTCTGTACAGATTTAACCTACAATTTTCCTGCAGGTGTAAATTCAGGGAGTGGTCAATCCGGACCAAGTTATGGTTGCTTAGGGTCAACACCCAATCCGGCCTGGTACCATATGAAAATTGCCATCGCAGGATCATTGACAATAAAAATGTTCAGTACCCCTGCACGTGATATCGATTTTATTTTGTGGGGACCATTCGATGATCCTTTATCTCCATGTGCCGGCGGTCTTACAGCCAATAAAATAATTGATTGTAGTTATTCAACTGCTCCCATTGAGTTTTGTGATATTTCAAATGGTATTCTGGGAAAATATTATATATTGTTGATTACTAATTATTCAAATCAACCGTGTAATATTACATTTCAAAAAACAGCCGGAACTGGTGCGACCGATTGTACCATCGTTCCGCCTCCAATTGGAAGTAACAGCCCACTTTGCTATGGAGAAGATATTTTACTCACAGCCGATGATTTTGCTGGTGCAACCTATCAATGGACTGGCCCTAATGGCTGGTCTTCTAACCAGCAAAATCCGGTTATTCAGAATGCTGAACTTACTGATTCCGGAATTTATTCATTGGTAATTACTGTCGGTGGAAGTTCAAGTGATCCAATTTCGACCAATGTTGTTGTTAATGCAAACCCAATATCTCAATTTACAGGTGAAAACGTATGTTTTGGTGATACAACACATTTCTCCAACTCGTCAACAACAAATCCACCAAATCAGACGATTACAAGCAGGTTATGGAATTTTGGTGACGGACAGACTTCCTCGCTTGCCAATCCGAGTCACTTATATACATCTGCCGGTAATTTTACTGTCACCTTAACTTGTTATACTGGAATGTTCAATTGTCAGGATGTTATTTCTCATGTTGTTGTCGTGAATGCACTTCCGGTTCCTGCCTTTACTGCGGATGCGGTTTGTTTTGGTGAAGAGACTGTTTTTGATAATCAATCAACTACAAATCCTCCCGGACAAACAATTACAGGTTATCTGTGGAATTTTGGAGACGGAACAACTTCAACGCTCGAGAATCCTACCCACACATACGCTAGCCCGGATATTTATAATGTTACATTGACCTGTCAGACAGGGATGAATAATTGTGAACAGTCAGTTAGCCATGATGTTACACTGAATACTGTCCCTATACCTGCATTTACAACCGATGAGGTCTGTTTCGGATCTCCAACCATTTTTATTAACAATTCAACCACCAATCCTCCGGGAGAGACAATTACAAGTTACCTTTGGGATTTTGGTGATGGTGCAACTTCTACTCTGGAGGAGCCTTCCCATACTTATGCAATCCCAGGTGATTATTCAGTTACTCTGACTTGCTATACAGGTGTTCAGAGTTGCCCTGAAATGATTTCTCATAATGCAAAAGTAAATGAGAAACCTGATGTTTATGCTGGTGAGGATATAGCTATTGCCAATGGCTGGACTGCTAGTTTACTTGGTTCAGTAACCGGCGGGTCTGGAAGTTACACCTATGCGTGGACCCCGGCTGACAAAGTGGTAAATCCAAATGCGCTGGCAACAACAACTACCAGTCTGGTACAGACGCAGGAATTTACACTTACAGCGACAGATACTGAATCAGGTTGTGTTTCAATTGATAAAGTGATGATAAATGTGACTGGTGGAGCCTTATTTGTGCAGGCATCAGCAACACCAGATGATATTTGCAAAGGTGAGAGTTCAATTTTATTAGCTTTTACTGGTGGCGGAGCAGGAAATTATACTTACTCCTGGACAGCAAATATTGGTAGTTTTACTTCTGATATAGCCAACCCTACAGTAACTCCCGATCAAACCACTACTTATTCTGTAGAAGTCTTTGATGGCCAGGTATATGTCAACAACTCTGTTACGGTTACTGTCAGACCATTCCCGGTTGCCATTGCCGGAATCGATAAAACAATTAATGTTGGTACATCATTGACTTTAACCGGAAATACCGTTGGCGGATCGGGAGATCACGACTATTTATGGAGTCCTGCCGATTCTCTGGCTGATCCGTTAAATGGTCCGAATTTACAGAATCCGTTGACAAAAGTATTATATGATACAATTAACCAGACAGTTTTCACTTTAACCATCTACGACCAAAATGGTTGTATTAGTGAACCAGACGAAATGATTGTTACTGTTGGTGGTGAATTGCTTTCAGTAGCTGCAGCAGCAGATCATGGTGTTTTGTGTTTTGGTGAATCAGATACCCTCAGAGCTACTCCTTTTGGCGGTGGAGATAATTATACTTACGAATGGAGTTCAAATTTTGGAGGTTTCATTTCAGGCACAGACCAGAGTATTGCTACTGTTCAACCTGATAGAACGACCATTTATACAATTGATGTTACCGATGAATTTGGGTTACATGCAACCAATTCCATACAGGTAATTGTAAATACGCTTCCAATTGTTATTTTGCCAAATGATTCGTACCATGATACTGTGTCAGTTATCAAAGTATGTGTTCGTGATTCAATTGTACTGGATGCTGGAGCCAATATGAGTTATTTATGGAATAATGGTTCTGGTGACAGAAGAGTAACCGTCTCGACCAATGGGTTATGGGTCGATCTTCAGGCATGGGAAGTAACGGTTACAAATCCTGCAACAGGATGCAAGGAAACAGATGAAATAACAGTGTTTTTTGATTTCACAGTTTGTGGTCTAGGAATAGAAGACAAATCAGATGCTTCGAATAATTTTATATTGAAACCTAATCCTACAAATGGCATTTTTACTGTTGAAATTCATAATATCAATGAAGACGGAAACATTGGGATAGCCACTACAAATGGAAGTATAATTGAGGAGAGGTCAATTTCGATGAAAGGTCTAAAACCTGTTACAGCGACTTTTGATCTAACCCCTTACCCAAAAGGAATTTATATGATCTGGTTCTCATCAAAGAGTTCCCGGGCAGTCAAACAAATAATTAAAAACTAATACCCGCGACTCTTCGTGTTATCCTTATGAGTTTATTGAAAACCGCACTGCACTTTTCTTTTACAAGAGGAATGGTAATCATTTTATCCTTATTGCAAATAGGAACATTCGCCCAACAACCTACAAAATGTGATTATGTCCGGCCCCATGAAGCAGATAACTGGGCTTTTGGTAATTCTGCATTATTGGATTTTAATCAAGGATTTCCTGAAGCGAAAAGACTGGGAACCGGAAATCTTGATATACCTTATGGTTGTGCTGCAATCAGTGATGAAGAGGGTAATCTATTGTTCTTTTCAGATGGTATAAAAATTTATACCAATGGCTATTATATGATGAGTAATGGAGATGAATTGGGTGGAATCGGACCTGGTCAAACTTCACTTTTCATTCCTGCTCCTGGTAATAAAGACAAAGTGTATCTGTTTACTGTTCAGATGTTCATAAAAGATTATTATTTTGCAGGTATTAAATATTCTGTGATAGAGAAAAATAATGGGCTTTGGAACATAACTGACAAAAACCATGTTTTGTACAATAAGCCAAATGCACAAAAAATTACAGCTGTCAAACAAAAGAACCAGATTGATTATTGGATTATCATTCACGGTTATGGTGCAGAGGATGGTAATAAGTTCTATGTTTATCAGCTAACTGAGGATGGACTTGATTTAACTCCATATAAGGAAGTCAACATTGGGTCAATTCACAATAGCTCTTCGTTTGAAGATATAAACAATAATGGAGGCTATATGAAGGTGTCTCCTGATGGCAGTAAACTGGCACTTGTAATCCCTTATGATGGTATTATTGAGGTCTTTGATTTTGATAATGAAACCGGAAACATCTCGGCTGTAAAATCAAGCAAAAACCTTGTTTCATTTATAATGCCGAATGGTATTGAATTTTCTCCTGACAATAAGAAACTTTATCTAAGTACAGGTCCACTGCCAGGCGAAGGTGAGGTTAGTAAAATTTACCAATTTTTGCTTGAAGGTGATGTTTTCAGCAATTATACCACACTTTTTGATTATACTGATGCAACTGAGTTAGCGGGCGCCATGCAACTTGGCGCTGATGGCAGGATTTACATTGCAACTGCTTTGGCTAATGGTAATCCATCCCAAAAGATAAGTGTAATCAATAACCCAAACCGGGAAGGAATGGATTGTAATTTTGAATTGAATAGTTTGTCTCTGTTTCCTGTATCAGGAAGCCTTAAAGGTCTGCCCAACTTTGTAACCAGTTTTCTCGATATTCCCCATTTTTCCTGGGTTAACCATTGTGCTACCGAAATAACTTATTTCAATTTAAGGAACGAAACAAATGTTGGAGCTCCAACATGGGATTTTGGTGACGGTGGTGCCACTTCAAACGCTTTACAGAGCAATTACATTTACACTCAACCCGGAAATTATACTGTCTCGGTTACTGAAAATTATAATGGTATTTCATATCCGTCATTTGAGCGGAATATCACAATCCATCCGTTGCCACCGGTTGAACTCGGTGATCCTGTTTTGTACATTTTGCCTGGTTCATCTGTAACACTTGATGCAGGTGAATTTGATGAGTATTTATGGGAACCAGACGGAAGCACTGAACGCTACATTGATGTGAGTGAAGAAGGTATTTATAAAGTGACGGTGACAGATACCAATTGCTGTTTGAATGAAGATCAGATTGAAATAAAACTTGCAAAAATATATTTTCCAACAGCTTTTAAACCAACAAGTTCTGTTATTGAAAATGCAACATTCAAATGTTTGGGTGACATCACCGCGATGCTCAACTTCAATATGAAAATTTTCAATCGTTGGGGACAAATGGTATTTTCTTCCGATGATCCTGACAAAGGATGGGACGGAACATTCTCAGGTGGTGATGCTGAAGCTGGTGTTTATGTTTGGGTTATAAATTATAGCAGTACAGAAAGTCGGTATCAGACGGCTCAATCTTCATCTCAACGTGGAACAGTAACCTTGCTGAGGTAAGTTTCGACCGCTATTTTCATTAATTTTGCTTTTGGCTTTCAACTGCCATAACACAAATTTTTGAATATTTATGTCTGATACTCCAACATACGCCCGTTTGATTGCTGCTGAGCTGCATCTTTCTTTCGATCATATAATCAATACTTTGAATCTTTTTACAGGTGGAGCAACTGTTCCATTCATCGCCCGTTACCGCAAGGAAATGACTGGCACAATGAATGAAGAAGTGATAGTTGCAGTGCAAAAACGATTCCAGCAGTTAGTTGCTCTCGATAAACGAAGAGAAGCGATTATTGAATCGATCAACGAGCAGGAAAAAATGACACCTGAATTGTTAAAAGCTTTGCAGGAAGCAACAACCATTCAGGATATTGAGGATATTTATCTTCCTTACAAACCTAAGCGACGCACCAGAGCAACCATTGCCAAAGAAAAAGGACTTGAGCCTCTGGCGAGTCTGATTCTGAATCAAACAATAACCAATTTATCCGTTAAAGCACTGCAATTCGTTAATGAATCAAAAGGAGTTCCTGATGCCGAACAGGCTCTGGAAGGTGCAAGGGATATAATTGCCGAATGGGTTTCAGAAAACAAAACTGGCCGAGATCGTATCAGAAGTATTTACCACCGTTCTTCATCGATTACTTCCGCTGTATTGAAAGGAAAAGAGCAGGAAGGACAAACTTACCAGAATTATTTTGATTGGAATGAAAGCCTTCATACAGCTCCTTCGCATCGTATTCTGGCCTTGTTCAGAGGCGAAACGGAAGGATTTTTGAAAGTTAAGCTCGCTATTGATAAAGAAACTGCATTGACATCTCTTGAGAAGATTTTTATTAAAACAAATGGTGATGCTGCTGATCAGATAAAATTGGCAATCAATGATTCATGGAAGCGTTTACTTGAACCTTCGCTCGAGAATGAAGTCAGGGCGTTTTATAAAGCTAAGGCAGATGAAGTGGCTATAAAAGTTTTTACTGAGAACCTTCGTCAGTTGTTATTGGCTCCGCCACTCGGACAAAAACGTATCTTAGCTTTAGATCCAGGTTTTAGAACTGGTTGTAAATTGATCATTATCAATGAATTTGGTCAACTATTACATAACGAAACCATTTATCCGCACCCACCAGTTCACGACGTGAAACAGGCATCACAAAAATTACGCAGTCTTGTGAATTCTTATAAAATTGAAGTAATTGCAATAGGTAATGGCACAGCCGGTCGCGAAACCGAGGATTTCATCAGAGGTATAGTATTTGACCGTGATGTAATGGCTATTATGGTGAATGAAAATGGAGCCTCTGTTTATTCAGCTTCCAAAGTTGCCCGTGATGAGTTTCCTGATTATGATATTACAGTCCGCGGCGCTGTGAGCATCGGTCGTCGTTTGATGGATCCTTTGGCTGAGTTGGTGAAAATTGATCCCAAATCGATTGGCGTTGGACAATATCAACATGATGTTGATCAGAAAGCATTGCAGGAGAGCCTTATACAGACTGTTGAATCATGTGTAAATTCAGTTGGTGTGAATTTAAATACTGCCAGCGAACAATTGTTGTCCTATGTAAGTGGTGTTGGACCGCAGGTAGCTGCAAATATTGTCAAAAAAAGAGATGAAATGGGTGGTTTTAAAAACAGGCAACAGCTTAAAAAAGTACCACGACTTGGCGATAAGGTTTTTGAACAATGTGCTGGATTTCTTAAGATTTCAAATGGTGATAATCCACTGGATATGAGTGCGGTTCACCCGGAAAGTTACCACATCGTAGAAAAAATTGCAGGTAGTTTAAAAAGAAATGTTGTTGAACTTATTGGAAACAAAGAACTGTTAAGACAAATTGATATACAGCAGTTTACGGGGAATAATATTGGTAAGGAAACTTTGACTGATATCATTACTGAACTGGAAAAACCCGGTCGTGATCCGCGCAGCAGATTTGAAATGTTTGAGTTTTCGAAGGAAGTGCGTGAAATAAGTGATTTGCGTGAGGGAATGGAATTAAATGGAATCATCACAAATATCACTGCATTCGGGGCATTTGTAGATATTGGTGTGCATCAGGATGGACTGGTTCATGTGAGTCAGTTGGCCGATCGGTTTGTGCGCGATCCAAACGAAGTAGTCAAGTTAAATCAAAAAGTGAAGGTGAGAGTGGTGAGTGTTGATTCCGATCGTAAACGGATTGGTCTTTCCATGAAACTTGGATCTAATAATAATTAATAACACAAAATTGCGTTATCATTTCATGAAAAATCAGATAATAATATGTATTGGCATCTTTTATGTTTTCTTGATGTTTTTCTTTACCATAAGTGGTAATGCACAGATAATTAAAGGTGAGGTGATGGCTGGTTTAAATATGACACAAGTCGATGGTGACGAAGTATATGGATTTAAAAAGCCTGGTTTAAATCTTGGTGCCGGTGCAATGATTCCTTTTGAAAAGAACTTCGATGTTTCACTGGAAATAAATTATTCGCAAAAAGGAGCAAAACAAAAAGCACAGTATATAAGCGATTCGCTAAATGGTGCCTATGAATTGTATTTAAATTATCTGGAAATACCTGTTTTGGTACATTATACTGATAAAGACCTGATCAGTATAGGGACTGGATTGTCATGGGGGCGATTAGTTAGCGCCAAAGAGTTTGAACATGACCGTCAAACACCAACAACCGCTCAAAATAATGTTTATAGTCCAAATGATATATGTATTTTGCTTGACTTAAGACTGAAAGTCTATAAGGCTTTGAAATTCAATTTCAGGTATTCTTATTCATTGGCTAAAATCCGCACACGCGATTTTTCAAGTCTGGGAGGGGAAACCTGGACAAGGGATCAGTATAATAATGTTTTAACATTCAGAATGTTATATGTGTTTAATGAGATTGGGAGTAAGCAAATATTAAACCAGCGATGAAAGTGAATGAAATTGCCTATTGGGTTGATAAACTGCAGTTAATGCCTCATCCTGAAGGTGGATTTTACCGTGAAATTTATCGGTCAGAAGAAACTTTGGATGCCGGTTGTCTGGATGCTGATTTTGCTGGCCAACGCAATCTTTCAACGGCAATTTATTACCTTCTGACCAAAGGCGATTTCTCAGCTTTTCACAGGATAAAGTCGGATGAAATCTGGCATTTCTATGCCGGAGACAGCTTACAATTACATATAATTCATCCAGATGGAAAGTGTGACACCAAAATTGTCGGAAATATGCCTTTTTCCCAGAATGAACCTTTTGTGGTTGTTCATAAAGCCTGTTGGTTTGCAGCAACTTCGCTGGGCGAATTTTCACTGGTGGGTTGTACTGTTTCTCCGGGGTTTACTTTTGAAGATTTTAAGCTGGCAGAAAAGCAATCGCTCATAATAGACTATCCTCAGCATCAAAGACTTATTGAATCGTTTACCAGAAGCTAACAAAAATTCAATAATAAATCAATTCTAAAAGACTATTTCAAATTTCGATACTTTTCAGCTTCGTCTAAAAATAATTTTGCGATTTTTCCGGAAGGTTCGTCTGAACGCTTTGCCCATTCTGGATGCCATTGTACCGCAAGCAAAAATCCTGATTCTGAATCTTTTCCGGTTACCGATTCGATTAAACCATCCGAACTTACGGCAATGGATTGTAAAGATGTTGCCAATCTTTCAATTCCCTGATGATGATTGCTTTCGACAAGGATGGAGTCTTTTCTGATGATTCTCTGAAGTTCTGTTTCTTTTGATAATGCTACAAAATGCTTAGACCAGTCTTCATCACCGATACGATGCAATTCGCCAGAATTATTATCCTCCGGGAGATCAATAAACAAACTACCCCCTTCGGCAACATTGATCAGTTGCAGGCCACGACAGATGCCTAAAACCGGCATTTTCATCATTCTGGCATTTGAAAATAACATCAGCTCCAATGAATCCCGATACAAATTAAAATCTCCGCAGCGGTTCGTGTCTTGTTCTTTGCCGTATAATCCCGGATAAATGTCTTCGCCGCCAGTGAGCAACAGCGCATCGCAGGTCTTTAAACTATCCAACACCTGTTCAAAAGGAATGGAATAGAGATTGATATATTTCATTGGCTTTTGATACGCAAGCCAGGTGCTGTATCGCACATCAACATCTTTTCTTTCGCGGGAGATCGCAATTTTTAGAGGTGGATCGTTTGATAAAATGGATGAACAGGATGTTAGAATAACGACAGTTAACAACTGAATCAGAAATGAAATGTGAGGAATTTTTTTCATATTGAGTAGATTTGAAAAATCAGTGACCAAAGTAATGTATTTCTGTTAACTACAAACCCAGATAGAAATCCTTTAGTTGTGAATAATATTGATCAGTGAAGGTGCCGTCAATATTTCGTATTGTAAATATTTCTATTTCAATATTTTCTGATTTTATTCTTGAAAAAACAAGATTCACACGATTACATTCTTTACCGATGCCTGGAATTATTTCCATTCGGGAAACAACAAAGAATCCAAGGTTTTCAGCTTGTTTTATAAAAAGTTGACTTTCGGCAAAAGGCAGAACAATTGCGAAACGACCATTCAATGCTAATAATTGCGAAACAATCCTGATAAGTGTTTCGAAATCAAGGGTATCTGTGTGTCGTGCGAGATTTCTGCGCACTGAATTTGTTTTAAATGAGGAGGTGAAAAAGGGTGGATTGGAAATTATCAGATCATAATGCTTACCAATGTAATCAGAAAAATGTGTGATGTTGTCATGAAAACAACTCAACCGGTTACTCCATCGGGAGGTTTTAAAATTTTGACTTGCTTCAATGGCAGAAATTTCATCAATTTCAACAGCGTCAATCAAAGCTTCGGAGCGTTGTGCCAGTAAAAGTGACAAGATTCCACAGCCTGTACCAATATCTAATATCTGTTCAACTCCTTTGACATCAATCCAACTTCCCAATAACATAGCATCTGTTCCGACCTTCATTGTCGATTGGTTATGAAGCAGACTAAATTGCTTAAGATGAAACGGACGCTGGTCGCTCATTACAGAAAATCAACTATTTAAATATAAATCGATCAATCCATCCGGGGCGTCAATATCAAAAGTTTTGGTTTTACGGTTCAATTTAAGAATCACTTCATCCTGAATAGGAATGAGTATTTCTTTGCCTTTATGAAAAACCTGAAACACTGCCTGATTTGGATATTCGAGTACACGATCAATGGTTCCAAGTAAACCATAAGTTTTATCAACAACTTTAAAACCAGGCACTTCGTGATAATAAAACTTGTTCCCAATCAATTTTGGCAATTGATCAAGCGGTAAATAAATTTCATAACCAACCAGATCCTGCGCATTTTCTACAGTTTTCAGATCCTGAATAGCAACATAGGCTTTGTTTTGGTTTATTTTTATCGAATCGATAAAAAATGGAATGAGTTTTTTGTTGATATCCAATAATATAAACTCTATCCCTGAATAATTTGCAGGATTATCAGAATCGATTCGAATACTGATTTCACCTTTGATGCCATGGGTTTTTATTACTTTTCCAAAATAGAAACAATCATCTTTTTGCATGGGTAGAATTTTGATACAAATTTGGTAAAAAACCTGAATAATAAGGAAATATGAAATGACAATTATTAATCAAAATGAAGTCTGTCAGTTTGCATATCTGTGTAGATACTCTGATGTTGACTTTCATAAGTTGCATGGACCCATTCGATACTCACAAATCAATCCAGTATGGTATAAATTAATATTATAAAAAAAAGCCGGTTCATCACCGGCTTTTATCTTATTTCTAAGTCGACCAAAGTTTATTCTTCTGTGGCAACTTCTGTTTCTGTTGGAGTTTCTTCAGCAGCTTCCTGAGCTACTTCAGCTCTTTCGGCCATCAGTTCAGCAGCACGTTTTTTGTTTAATTCAGCGGTTCTTTGCTCGTTAACCAAAATCTCGGCTGCATGCCTGTCTTTGATTTCCTGGCGTTCGGCTTCGGTCAATCCCTTGCGTTTTGCATCAATCTTTGACTGTTTTTCTGATAACCAATTCTGAAATTTCACTTCAGCTTGATCTTCAGTTAAAGCACCTTTCGCAACACCTTTTAACAAATGAGATTTAAATAAAACTCCCTTGTAAGATAAGATTGCGCGAACTGTGTCGCTTGGTTGGGCTCCGTTTGAGAGCCATTTTACTGCTTTATCAACATCAATATTGATTTCTGCAGGGTTTGCAACTGGGTTGTAAGTGCCAATTTTCTCTATAAATCTTCCATCACGTGGTGCACGACCATCCGCAATTACAATGTGGTAAAAAGGATTGCCTTTTTTACCATGTCTTTGTAATCTGATTCTTGCTGGCATAAGTGTTTAAATTTTAAATGTTTATATTAAATGCCTCATTTCGGCTGCAAAGGTCGTAATTTTTTTTTAATTGGCATATAATTGATTGAAATTATTTTGAGAACAAGTCAATCTCATAACCAATCATCTGAATTCAATGGTTCTGATTTGTGAGAAACTGCCTGATTATTGAAATTGAGAAGGCATTTCAGCATCTCTGATTTGGTGCGTTCAACCTGCATAATCCAAATATCTTTTACCTTGGATCTTAATTCAATATCCTGTTTTACAAACTGATACGATTCAAAACTGAGTTTTAACTCCCTTAATAATTTAGCTGTTTTCGGATCTGAATTTTCTATTTTAGCAAGCATATGAGATATTCCTGCTTTTGAATCTGGAATATTTACATCAGGCTCATAGCGTTGATATATTTTATTAATTGTTTCGTAAATCATTGAACTATTTATTTTTAAAGCGAAAGTAAGTATTAATTCTAATTTAGGACGATCGTTGACTTCATTTAAGTTTTCAACATTTTAGCTTGCCATACTATTTTAAATACCTTTGTAATTCAAAATGAATTAAGTTAAATAATTCATATTCAATCTCTTAAAAAATTCTACATGTTCCTGGTTTTTGATACGGAAACTACCGGTTTGCCCATTGATAAAAAGGCACCATTATCAAATTTTGCTAATTGGCCCAGGGTGGTGCAGATTGCATGGCAACTTTACGATTCGGTAGGTAATTTGCTGGAAGCAGAAAATCACCTTGTTCGACCTGATGGTTATACGATTCCATTCAATGCCACCAGGGTGCACGGCATAACAACTGATTTTGCGATGCAACACGGCATTCCAATACAGGATGTTCTGTCAAAATTCAATGAAACTCTCTTTAAAACAAAATATTTAATCGGGCACAATCTTGAGTTCGATACTTCAGCTGTTGGTTGTGAACTATTGCGTGCTAACATTGAAAGTATAATGTTTTCGCTACCAATTCTCGATACTTGTACCGAAATTACGGCTGCTTTTTGTCAGCTTCCTGGAGGTCGGAATGGTAGATTCAAATATCCAAGTTTAGGAGAACTATATAAAATATTGTTTGGCGAGTCATTTAGTGATGCGCATAATGCTGCTGGCGACGTAGAGGCTTCCGCACGTTGTTTCTTTGAATTATTGCGGCAGGGTGTTTTTACAAAAGAACAACTAAATCTGGATGAAGATTTTATTGCAAAATATAAAGAAGCAAACAGTGGACAGATAAAACGTTCTGAGCTATCCATAGCATCGAATATGCAGCGGGATGTAATTATTCAGGACCAAGAAATAGTCACTGATAACCTTGTCAATCAAATTGTTGATACTGAAAATCTTCAACATGGTTATGTGCATCTGAGAAATCATTCTACTTTTTCGATCTTAAACTCCACAACAGAAATTTCCGACCTGATCAAAACCGCATTAAAGATGGATATGCCAGCGGTAGGACTCACAGATACAGGAAATTTGATGGGGGCTTTTCATTTTGTTGCTGCAGTTAACAAACACAACGCAAAGGAAAAGAAAGCGGTAACCGATGGAAAGAAGGAGAATGCCCAGATTCTGAAGGCAGTTTTAGGTTGTGAGTTTAATATCTGCCGCGATTATTTAGATAAGTCTGTCAAAGACAATGGTGGGCAGGTTCCTGTTTTTGCAAAAAACAAAACGGGTTATACCAACCTCTCTATGTTAAGTTCAATTTCTCATATTGAGGGCTTTTATTATGTGCCAAGAATTAGTAAAGATTTGTTAATCAAGCATAAAGATGGATTAATTGTCACAACAGGTGGATTAAATGGAGAAATCCCACATTTGTTACTCAATGTGGGTGAACATCAGGCAGAGGAGGCTATACTTTGGTACAAATCTGTTTTTGAAGATGATTTTTATATAGAATTGAACCGGCATAATCTTGAAGAGGAAAACCATCTGAATGATTTCTTGCTGCAGATGTCCAAAAAGCACAATATCAAATACTTTGCAGCTAACAACACCTATTATCTGAGGCAGGAAGAAGCGGAAGCGCACGATTTTCTGTTGTGTATTAAAGACAATGCCCGTAAGGAAGATCCGATTGGCAGAGGCTATGGCTATCGGTTTGGTTTTCCAAATAATGAGTTTTATTTCAAGACAAAAGAACAAATGGTTAGCTTGTTTGCCGATTTGCCTGAGGCTATCTCGACTATAACCGAAATACTTTCCAAGATAGAATCTTTCGAGCTAGAAAGACAAATTTCTCTTCCCGAGTTCGATATTCCTGACGAGTTTCTTCAGGCTGAAGATATTAATGATCGAGGAAAACGTGGCGAAAATGCATATTTACGTCATTTGGCTTATGAAGGAGCTAAAAAACGTTATGGTACCATTGATGATGAAATGATTGCCAGGTTGGATTTTGAATTACAAACGATAGAAAAAACAGGTTATCCAGGGTATTTTCTTATTGTTCAGGATTTAATTGCGGCTGCCCGGAAAATGGGAGTGTGGGTCGGACCGGGTCGTGGGTCCGCGGCAGGTTCAATGGTAGCCTATTCCATTGGGATCACCAATGTGGATCCACTGAAGTATGGTTTACTGTTCGAACGTTTTCTGAATCCGGAACGTGTCAGTATGCCCGATATTGATATTGATTTTGATGATGAAGGCCGATCCCGTGTTATCGAATATACCATAAATAAATATGGTAAAGACAAGGTTGCGCAGATTGTTACCTATGGAACACTTGGGACAAAATCAGCGATACGTGATATTGGACGCGCCCTTGATACTGATTTATCAGTTGTAAATAAACTTGCAGCCCAGACTTTGGGTATCAACTTCAGAGATTTCTTTGAAAAATCAAATGAAGAACTTAAAGAGAAATACAAGCAGGATCAGTTCATGGCCGGTGAAATGCTTAAACAAAAGCTGCAGGAAAACGGAATTGAATCGCGTATTCTGTCGAACACCCTGATGATTGAGGGTTTGGTGCGTAATACTGGCGTTCATGCCTGTGGCTTAGTGGTAACACCAACCGATCTTCGACAATTGGTTCCGGTATTTCTTGCAAAAGATTCCGAAATGTGGACAACTCAATTTGATAATTCTGTTGCCGAGTCAGCCGGACTGCTCAAAATTGATTTTTTAGGATTGAAAACCCTTTCACTAATCCGCGACACGATTGAAATTATATATCTGAGACATAAGATAAGAATTGATCCTGATACCATTCCGCTAGACGATCTGAAAACCTATGAATTGTTTCAACACGGCGAAACTGTAGGGGTTTTTCAATATGAGAGTCCTGGTATGCAAAAACACCTTAAAGACCTCAAACCGACTGAATTTAACGATCTTATTGCCATGAACGCTTTGTATCGTCCAGGGCCGATGCAATATATTCCAAACTACATCCGTCGTAAACATGGTAATGAAAAGATCGAATATGATCTCGCTGCCAACGAAGAAATTCTAAAAGAAACGTATGGGATCGTAGTTTATCAGGAACAGGTGATGCTTCTTTCTCAAAAACTGGCTAGTTTCACTCGTGGTCAGGCTGACACGCTCCGAAAAGGAATGGGAAAAAAAGACAAAGAATTATTGACCAAACTCTTTTCACAATTTATTGAAGGCGGCAAGGCAAATAACCATGACGAAAAAATCTTACTTAAAATATGGAATGACTGGGAAGCGTTTGCCAACTATGCGTTTAATAAATCCCATTCAACCTGTTATGCAGTAATCGCTTTTCAAACAGCCTATCTGAAAGCCAATTACCCTGCTGAATTTATGGCCGCCGTCTTAAGTAATAATATCGGTGATATCAAGCAGGTTACTTTTTTTATGGAAGAATGCCGCCGGATGAAACTTAAAACCCTTGGTCCGGATGTGAACGAATCACAATATAAGTTTACTGTAAATTTGAAAGGAGAAATCAGGTTTGGTCTTGGTGCGATAAAAAATATGGGTGAATCGGCTGCAATTGCGATTCTGGAAGATAGAAATGAAAATGGTTTGTTTAAGGATTTTATGGATTTCCTGACCAGGATAAACCAGCGTGCTGTAAACAAACGGAATTTGGAAGCATTGGCAACTGCCGGCGCATATGATTCGTTTCAAGGTGTTCACAGAGCCCAGTTTTTTTATAAAGAGCCAAACGAGCAAACCACGTTTCTTGAAAAGGCTATCCGGAATGCGTTGCAGATGCAGGAAGCAAAAAACTCTACCCAATTTAATCTTTTCGGTGAAGAGGCAAATATTGAAATGGTCGAATTGTCATTTCCTCAATGTGAACCCTGGTCGAAATTGAAAGAGCTTCAGATGGAACTTGAGTCAATAGGTTTTTACATAAGCGCACATCCTTTAGATAGTTACAAAACAACTATCCGGTTTTTTACAAACTGTAATATTCAGAAAATTATCAATGAATCAGAATCATTGAAAGGCAGCCGGGTAATTTTTGCAGGGCAAGTGATTGCAGCAGAACATCTGTCCACACAGCAAGGAAAGGCCTATGCCAAATTCAAAATTGAAGACCATACGGGTTCGCTGGAGATGGTTGTTTTTTCTGAGGCATATCTCAAATTCAAATATCTGATCGATACCGGAGCATTTATTATGGTACATGCCAATATTCAACCTTCATTCAGAGACAGCGAAAAACTTGAACCCAGAATCGTTGATATTCAGCTCCTCGATAGTGTTCTTGAAAATACATCAAAAGAGGTTATATTTAAAATCAGGATAGATGAAGCAGATGATGATGATATTATTCATCTGACTGACACATTATTATCTCATCCTGGAAAACAATCATTTTCAATGGTAATTATCGATTCCAGCCTTACTTTGAAAGCCAGGTTAGTGCCGAAAAAGCATCGTATTCATGCAGCAACAGTGCTACCTTTAATGGAGGATTTTAACTTCGTTGAATTTGAATTAAAATAGTTTTCAAACGAAAAATACCCTTTTTTTAACAAAGAATGACTACTTTTGCATCAAGAGAAATTAATCAGAAAAACAAACATATTATGGCTTTAGAAGTTACAGATGCCACTTTTGAAGAAGTGGTTTTAAAATCAGACGTTCCGGTATTAGTTGATTTTTGGGCAGTTTGGTGTGGACCATGTCGTATGGTCGGGCCTATTGTTGAAGATATTGGCAATGAGTACCATGGAAAAGCGAAAGTTGTGAAAGTTGATGTTGACAACAATGTTGGCGTTGCCTCGCAATTTGGAATCAGAAATATTCCAACCTTGTTGTTTTTTAAAAATGGCCAGGTAGTTGATAAACAAGTTGGAGCTGTTCCAAAACAAGTATTGGTAAACAAACTTGAAGCAATTCTGTAAACCTTTTTGGAATTTGAAACCAACCCCTTCAAGAAATTGTTGGGGTTTTGTTTTATAATAATATGACACTCCAGATAGATCAAAATAAACTTAGTCGCTTCAGTTCATTAGAACTGGTTGCACGTCAGGTTGTTGAAGGTTTTATAACTGGATTGCATAAAAGTCCGTTTCATGGTTTTTCCGTCGAGTTTGCCGAACACCGGCTTTATAACAGAGGTGAATCAATCCGTAATATTGACTGGAAATTATTTGGCCGGACTGAGAAGCTTTTTGTAAAACGATTCGAAGAGGAGACCAATTTGCGTTGTCAGATAGTGATTGATCACTCATCTTCCATGTATTTTCCTCACGGTTCAACCCAGAATTTTGATCACCCTTCCAAACTGCTTTTTTCAGTTTATGCAGCCGCTTCACTTTTCGAACTGATGCGACGTCAGCGCGATGCAATTGGTTTGAGCCTGTTTTCAAATAAGTTGAAACTACATACAAAAAACAGGTCTAATCCGGTGCATCATAAATATCTGATTGCACAACTTGAGCAACTTCTTGCAAATGAATTGGGTTCAGAAGCGTTACAAACCTCGGCTACAGAAGCAATTCATCAAATTGCTGAATTAACTCACAAACGGTCGTTGGTTATCCTGTTTAGTGATATGATGGATAACAGCTTAGAATCTTCCGAACTGTTTTCTGCGTTGCAACATCTTCGGTATAACAAGCATGAAGTCATTCTTTTTCATGTTTTTGATGCCTCAAAAGAAGCAAGGTTAGAGTATGAAAACCGACCGTATAAGTTTGTTGACATGGAAACGCATCAGGTTTTAAAAATAAATCCGGTTATGGCTCAACAGGCTTATCGTGAATCAGTTGAAATAAAAAATAAGGAGTTGAAAATCAAATGTGGACAATACAATATCGATTATATCGAAGCTGATATCAACCAGGGATTCAACCATGTTTTATTATCTTATCTGATAAAAAGAAGCAAACTTTATTAGAATTTTGAATTAAAACTTCCAACGAAGTTGAATTTTAATATCCGTTTTTTTATTCCCTTCAATTAAATCAAGCCCTGTTCCTATTTCATCTTTGTCGGCATACCATGTTTGGGCAATCCGAAACCACATATCAATTGTCTTTGAAGCTTTCAGCCGGTAAAGTATATAAATACGGGAACCCTTATCGTTGAATGCTGGTATAGAGAATGCATATAATACGTCATTTTCATAAGCATATAAGCGACTGTCATATGATTCAGCATCGAAAACAGCAAAACGGAAAGTTAATTCATGCGGTTTATCTTTTGGTTTGAAAACAACATCATGAAAGATCAAAAATCCCTGACTTGCTGATTTTTTTAATTCATCATACAAAATTATTTCAGCCCTGTCTTTAAATTCTATTGAATTGGTCACCTTATAAATTACGTGAAATCTTATTGTAGTTTTGGTATATTCAACCGGAATGTCGATATAATTCCATGGATCATTCTGGTTTGACATTTTTGTTTTGGTTCTGAAACGAAAATATAAATCATCAGTACGATTCAGACGGTGATCAAATTGTACGAAATAATCATGACCCCAGCTGGGCGCATCAACCTGAAAGCGAAGCCAGGGAAATTTGAAATAATCTGCATACGCAGTCAACCTCCATTTTGGAGAGATATCCGCAGACAATCCAAAATAGGTGCCGGTTTCGTTATTAGGATCACTGCTCTCACTAAATCCGGTACTATAAAAGTTCCGGTAGTCTTTCGAATAATTGCGATAGGCAAATGTCAGGGATGCAAAACTGATTGGCTGGGCTGTAAATCCGGCAATGGCTGCAATTCCTCCATTATGCGTTTGTGAAATTTCACCAAAAAGTGCAATTTTTGGTAAAAATGCCTTGAAATCCAACCCATGATTGAATTCAGAGTTTCTTAATCGACTAAATTGATTGTAAGGATAAATATCTGGCAGTATATCACTTTTGAAATTACTTTGCTGGGCAGTATATCCCAATTGAATAAATCGGTTTCGAAACGATATATTTCCTCCATAAACATCTTGTCTGATAGCACCTTTATCAAGTAATTCATTTACAGTGCGATGCAAACCAGATTCCTGAATGCTTGAAATAGTTTCTTCTTCTCCCGAGAGTGAATCAGCCGAAGTAATATTTCCATCAAAGAGTTTATTGGAATAGAAAAGTGTCATTTCCATTGCTTTATGTTTTAAAGTAAATGCACCTCCTCGTAAAAAACTGGTTTCATTTACTGAAGCACTTGGTTTTAATCCCTGGCCATATTTTATAATATTGGTTGAGTTCCCTGATTTTCCGAAAGAAAGGCCTGACCACATTGTAAGTCCTTGTCCGAATGCAAGATGATAATCACCGATTGCCAGAGATTTTATTAAACCGAAATCAGATAGAAAAATATGTGCGGAATAGAAATCGAATCCATTTTTCAGCTTATTACCTAACAGTTGTTTCTGTATTTCTGGTACCTGACTTTTCAGAAAAGCTTCACCAGCATCCTTTTCAGCGGTAATACCTGCCTTGATCCGGTTTCTGTAGTTATAAGCGTATTTAAAATAGAGTTTTTGCGGGCTTCCAAGATATGTTGAATTTGGTTTTTCAGCAAGTAAGGAATCGTCAACTGCTTTGTAACCAACTGATTTTTCCAACACCTGTTCTGTGCGAAGAAAAATCTGGTGTTTTCCCCATCTGAGTGCTTTTTTAGCATTGATTCGATTATCAGAAGTGAGTATCTCTGTTGTAATTATTGGTTTAATCAGGTCAATTGTTTGATTATCAAATCCATCAATAGCAGCCAGCTCATAAATACTCACGATAGGACCAAATAATTGAAGATATTCGACAAGTTTTTCAAATTGAAAATTATTCAACACTTTTAATTCTCTTAAGGGTAGAATTTTGCTTCCATTGAGTTGAATAGGGTTTTCAATGTAGTAAAGGTATTCATCTACCAGTTCACCATAATCATAGGTATTGTCTGAGTCTTCTGTCGAACGTTCAATATGATCAATCAGTAATTTTGTCAACGAAGTAGAAGTGCTGTCTATTTCCTGTGCAGCCAGAAAAATTGGAAATAATGAACAGAAAAATATTGTAATAAAAGATAAAACAGAATGATCTGACAGTTTATTCATCGGAATTGCTTTTAACTATTTGAAAAGTCAACCCAGCCTGTGTTGAAACACCAAGTGTCTGATGCATTGAGGCGGCAATATGAAACTGAAGTCTTGTAAAATGTATTCCAGCTCCCATGGTATAAATTCCCGGATTTGTGTCTATTCCGGTTCGTATAAAAAACCTCTCCTGAATCATATATTCAAGACCCAGTCTTAGCGATACTTTTTGTTCAAAATTTTTTTCAATTTCAGCGACACCAATAAATTCAGGCATAAATGAATACGTCAAACCAAAACGCATTATCATGGGCACTTTTTGTCCGGGATATGAAGAAATTTCCATCCTTATGGGATTATAAACATAAGCCCCCAAACTGATTTTTTCGTTCAAGGTTGACTGAATACCTAGTTCAAAAGTCACGAAACCGGCATCTTTATAATCTTCAGAGATATTTGTGGTCTGATAATCAAGTTGCAGACCAATTCTGAGTAATTGGCCAAACGACCTGGCATAAGCCAGTCCAAATTTATTCTCGCTGTATAAGTTATATCCGTATTGGTTAAAACTTAATCCCAAAACGCCCCATTGCATTGGTGCAACGATTGCTGCGCTTTTCAAGGACAGGGCTTTCAGAAGAAATTGATTTTCGTAATACACTCCGGCTGACAAAAACGGTTGAAGCGCCATACCCGCCGGGTTGTTCTGAATTGACCAGAAATCGGATAAACATACAGATGCGTTGCCCATGGCCGATGAACGTGCACCAATATTTTCACCACCCGCCAACAGGCTTATCGAAAAAGAGGACAAAATAAGCACATGGAATAGCTTGATAATTAATTGTTTCATGTTGGTTGTTTTTTTGTGAAACTAATATTTGACGAATTTAGGTAAATTTGTTTCTTAATATAACTGGTGTATGAATATAATTACTTTTCTCAGAGAACTTTCTCAAAATAACCATCGCGAATGGTTCGAATCCCATCGTAGCTATTATGAATTAGCAAAATCTGATCTGCTAACATTGGCAGGTGGATTGATCAGTGAAATTTCAGCTTTTGATCAAACCATTCAACATCTTGATCCAAAAAAGTGTATCTTTCGGATTAACAGAGATGTACGTTTTTCAAAAGATAAATCGCCATATAAACAATATATGAGTGCATTCTTTTCAAAAGATGGTAAATCATCTCAATCTGCAGGCTATTATATTCATTTTGAGCCTGATAATTGTTTTGTTGGTGGAGGAGTTTATTCCCCGCCTCCTGAAGTACAACAGGCAATAAGAAGTGAAATATATTTTAATTCATCTGAATTTGTGGATATAATCGAGCGTGATTCATTTAAAAAAACATTCGGTTCGCTTCAATATGACAAGTATTTTAGGGTTCCAAAGGGTTTTCCGCCTGATTTTGCATTTGGAGAGTTATTAAAGTTTAAACATTATGTTGCTTCATGTCCTTTACCTGATAATATTGTACAAGGAACAGATATAGAACAATTTGCGATCGGAATATTTAAAGAATTATATCCTTTGAATCAGTTTTTAAACCGTGCAATTCAGAATTTTTAATTTCTTTTTACCGATAACTTTTTTTTTTAAACCGTAAACTGATTTATTTATTCATTATATATTAATTATATGTTATCTTTGTAGTCTAATTGGTTGGTTGTTTTATAAGTTCGAACTTAAAGCCCTTGGGGGTGAATCGTTTTAGTTGTTTTTTACGATTCATGACGACTCCAAGGGCTTTCCTTTTTTAAGCCCTTTATTTTTCATAAAATTTCAATCTTCTCATTCAAAAGTATACTTTTGTCATATATTTTACTTTTATATTATCAATATTCAATTGAAATTCAGTTATATAGATGTTTGAAACAAAAAAATTACAACAAATTGCATCTCAAGTCAGACGCGATATTGTTCGCATGGTTCATGCTTGTCAGTCTGGTCATCCAGGTGGTTCATTAGGTTGCACTGACTTTTTAACAGCCCTTTATTTTCAGGAAATGAATATAAAACCAGAGAAATTTGAAATGGATGGAATTGGAGAGGATTTGTTTTTTCTTTCGAATGGTCATGTCAGCCCTGTGTTTTATAGTGTTTTGGCTAGAAGAGGTTATTTTGATGTTAGTGAATTAGCTAGCTTTCGAAAGCTGCATTCAAGGTTACAAGGTCATCCTACTACGCATGAAGGTCTGCCAGGTGTGAGGATGTCTTCCGGTTCACTTGGTCAGGGATTGTCAGTCGCTATTGGTGCGGCACAAGCTAAAAAGTTGAACCACGATCGATCTTTGGTATTTGTGTTAATGGGTGATGGCGAGCAGCAGGAAGGCCAGGTTTGGGAAGCCGCAATTTATGCTTCCGGAAAAAAAGTTGACAATATAATTGCCGCAATTGATTTCAATGGACAACAAATAGATGGTCCGGTCGAAAAAGTAATGCCATTAGGGGATCTGAAAGCAAAATATGAAGCGTTTGGTTGGATTGTTCACACATTGAATGGCAACGATATGAGTGAATTGGTAGAAGTCCTTGCTTTGGCCCGTCAAAAATCATTTAATGGTAAACCACAGCTTCTGCTTTTAAAAACAGAAATGGGGCAGGGTGTTGATTTTATGGTAGGTACGCACAAATGGCATGGTGCTGCACCAAATGATGAGCAACTTAGAATTGCTTTGGGTCAACTTGAGGAAACACTTGGGGATTACTAGTTAATTGGTTTATTATCTTTTTGATGTTAAAAACAATTTCGATGGAATTTAAAATTCAGAATTATCAGGATACACGTTCGGGTTTTGGTGCCGGGCTGCACGAAATAGGAAAAATGAACCCAAAGGTTGTTGCATTGTGTGCTGACCTTATCGGATCACTCAAGATGGATGCATTTGTAAAAGATTTTCCAGAAAGGTTTTTCCAGACAGGAATTTCTGAAGCGAACATGATTGGAATGGCTGCTGGTTTAACCATTGGCGGATTTATACCTTTTACCGGCACTTTTGCAAATTTCTCCACTGGTCGTGTGTACGATCAGATCAGGCAATCAGTTGCATATTCTGGTAAAAATGTAAAGATTTGTGCTTCACACGCCGGTCTGACCCTGGGAGAAGATGGCGCAACGCATCAGATTCTTGAAGATATTGGTCTGATGAAAATGCTTCCGGGGATGACAGTAATTGTGCCTTGTGATTATAATCAGACCAGAGCAGCTGTGCATGCCATTGTTTCATTTGACGGGCCTGTTTATCTTCGCTTTGGTCGTCCGAAAGTGCCAAATTTTACTTCAGAAACGGAACCTCTGATAATTGGAAAGGCTCAGTTGCTTCAGGAGGGAAGTGATGTTAGTATTTTTGCGACAGGTCATCTTGTTTGGAAGGCCATTGAAGCCGTTCAAATTCTTGAAAAGCAAGGTATTCGTGCCGAACTTTATAATATTCATACAATAAAGCCACTAGATGAAGTTGCTGTTATTGAGTCTGTTACAAAGACAAAATGTGTTGTTACTGCAGAAGAACACCAGCGGAACGGTGGTCTGGGAGATAGTATTGCACAACTATTGGCTTTAAAATTGCCAACACCACTTGAAATGGTTGCTGTTGACGATTTATTCGGACAGAGTGGCACTCCTGAAGAATTGCTCGGATTGTACGGTTTGGAAGTTTCAGACATTGTATCGGCTGCAAAAAGAGCAATTTCCCGTAAATAGTCAGATGTCTAATATTTATCAATAACCAACATTTTTTCTTCAATTATGAGAATATATCTCGTTGGTTATATGGGCTCTGGTAAAAGCACTGTTTCGCGCAAACTCGCCCATCAGCTTGGATATTTATGTTTTGATCTGGATGATCTTTTTGAGCAGCGTTTTAAAATCACAGTGGCCGATTTCTTTGCCAGATATGATGAATCATTATTTAGAAGGCTTGAGAGTCAGTTGCTTAAGGAAACCGCAGTTTTGGATAACGTAGTTATTGCCACAGGTGGAGGCACACCTTGTTTTTATGATAATATGGTCTGGATGAATATGTCAGGAATCACGATATTTCTCGAGATGAGTGTTCCTGCAATAATTTCACGTCTTCATAATTCAAAAAAGAAAAGGCCTTTGTTACTTGATAAAACTGCTGATGAGCTCAATGATTTTGTCCTGGAGCATTTACGTCACAGGAATATTTTCTATTCACAGGCAAGACTTATTGTTCCGGCAGTTTCAATAAATGTAATGGATCTTGCAAAGCAAATCATTGATATTCAATGAATCAAAATAGAAACTAGACTCTTTTTTTAACCAGTAAAACAACATTCTCGACATGGTGTGTTTGTGGAAACATATCAACGGGTTGGACTGCCATTACTTTGTATTTAGAGTCAAGTAATTGCAGATCACGAGCCTGGGTTGCAGGATTACAACTGATATAAACAATTTTCTCCGGTTCAATAATTAATATCTGATTCACAACCTTTTCATGCATGCCTGCACGTGGGGGATCTGTGATAATTACATCAGGTTTACCATGCGTTTCAACAAAAGCTTCATTCAGAACTTCCACCATATCTCCTGCGAAAAAGGCAGTATTTTCGATTTTATTTAGCAATGAATTTTTTCCGGCATCTGCAATAGCTTCAGCAACATATTCAATACCAATAACTTTCCTGACATATCTTGCGATGTAATTGGCAATTGTTCCGGTTCCGGTATATAAATCAAATACCAATTCATCTCCCTTAAATTCCGCAAAATCAAATGCGGTTTTGTATAATTGTTCTGCTTGTCTGGAGTTTGTCTGATAAAATGAAACTGGTCCGATATTAAAATGAAGATCAACATACTTGTCAGTGGGGGAACTCATTTTCTCAGTTATAAATGATTTTCCTCGAAATAAATTGATTTCCAGATCATTAATTATGTCATTCTTTTTTGTGTTTACAACCCACATCAGTGAAGTGATTTCCGGGAATGTTTCAGCAATAAATGGCAGTAAATCATTCTCAACACATTGATCTTCAAAGCCAACCACCATAATCACCATCAGATCGCCAAGAGTAGTATTCCGGATCAGAAGGTTCCGCAATAATCCTGTATGGTTTCTGGCATCATAAAAACTATAATCATGATTAATAGCAAATTCTTTAATTTTCAATCGAATACGATTTGATGGCTCTGATTGCAAATGACAATGCTTTATATCCAGAATCCGGTCAAACATACCTGGTAAATGAAAGCCCAGTCCTGATGCGAAAGCTGGATTGTTGACATCTGTCGGAATTCCGTCAGTAAACCATTTACGGTTTGAGAAGGTATATTCAAGTTTGTTCCTATAATAGAATTGGTCACTACATCCAATGATTTTTTTTATTTCAGGATATTCAATTTTCCCGATTCGTTCAAAATTGTCATTTACCTGTTTCTGTTTATAGTGAAGCTGCCATTGATAATCAAGATGTTGCCACTTACATCCACCACACATGCCAAAATGTTCACAAGTTGGTTTAGTTCTTTGATCTGATAGATTTTTGAAGTTGATAATCTTTCCTTCAAAATAATTCCTTTTTTTCTTAAAAACTTCAATATCAACGATATCACCTGGTGCGCCAAAAGGTATGAAAACCACTTTGTCATCGGGTTTTGCTACTGCCACACCTTCTGCAGCGGCATCTACAATGGTTACATTTTCGATAAACTGAATTGTCCTTCTGTTTTTTTTAGCCATCTAAGTTTGATTAGACTGCAAATTTAATCAAAAGTGAAGATTGACCTAGTTATTAGTTTTGTTGAAGTTCATTTCCCACTGTATGTATATTCTGATTCAATTGTGGTAAATTTGTAGAAGACTAAAAGAACCTGTTATGAAAATTTTAAATCTTGAGCAAATCAGGGAAGCGGATCGGTACACTATTATAAATGAGCCAATTGACTCAATAGATCTTATGGAAAGGGCATCGGAGTCTTTGTTCAACAGAATTAAAATTAACCTTTCAATATCGAAAGCAATCAAAATATTTTGTGGCACAGGAAACAATGGGGGTGATGGTTTGGCCTTGTCACGAATGCTTTTAAAAGCAGGTTACAATGTTCAGGTTTTTCTTGTGAAATTATCTGATACTTTTTCAGCCGATTGTCTTGCAAATTACAATCGCCTGAAACAAATAAATGGTAATCAGGTGGTTGAAATTAATTCTGAAAGTGATTTTCCTTCAATTACAGAAAATGAACTGGTCGTGGATGCGATATTTGGGACGGGACTGAGCAGAAGAGTGGTTGGAATGGCGGCACAATTGATTAAATATATCAACGAATCTGAGGCCATTGTGATTTCAATTGATATTCCATCGGGTTTAATGGTTGATCAAACAATTGATTTTCAAAAGGATGCAGTAATTCATGCTGATTATACATTTACTTTTCAATTCCCAAAGATCGCTTTCTTATTTCCTGAAAATGAGGTGATTGTTGGTCAATGGGAAGTTTTGCCAATCGGTTTACATCCTGAATTTATTGACAACTTGTATGTAAGAGACAATTTTCTGACTTCTATTGATGTAAGACAGTTGATAAAGAAGCGCGCAAAATTTTCTCATAAAGGAAGTTACGGTCATGCCTTGTTGATTGCCGGTTCTGAAGGTAAATCAGGTGCAGCTATCCTGGCAGCCCGGTCTTGTCTGCGCTCTGGTGTTGGTCTGCTTCATGTTCATCTGCCCGGTTCAGCTTCAATATCAATACAAACAGCGATACCGGAAGCCATGTTAAGTTTGGATCAGTCTTCAACACATTTTACAAGGATTCCTGATTTATCAAACTTTGATGCAATTGGCATCGGACCGGGAATTGGAAAGGAGGATGACACGGCCAGAGCTTTAAAATTGTTAATTCAGGAAGTAAAATTTCCAATGATTTTTGATGCCGATGCTTTGAATATTTTATCTGAAAACAAAACATGGCTGGCTTTTTTGCCTGCCGGAAGTATTTTAACGCCTCATCCAAAAGAGTTTGAAAGGCTTGTTGGAAAATGGTCGAATAGTTTCGAGAAGCTTCGGCTACAGAAGGAATTATCTGCAAAATACAAACTGATCGTCGTTGTAAAAGGTGCATATACCTTAATTACTGATCCTATGGGCAATAGCTGGTTCAATTCCACCGGAAATCCAGGGATGGCTACAGGTGGGAGTGGAGATGTACTAACAGGAATAATACTTGGATTATTGGCTCAGGGTTACCAGTCAATCGAAGCTGCAATTCTTGGGGTATATTTACATGGGCTAGCAGGAGATATTGCAGCGGATGAATGGGGATTTGAAAGTTTGATTGCATCTGATATTACCAAAAATATTGGTAAAGCATTTAAAAAATTGTATGAAACAAACTTTTGAATGTTATCATAAAAAAGATGGATGAGATTATTCACTCACCCATCTTTTAAATTTTAGGATTATTATAAAACGTTATTAAACCCTTTTAAAGGGCGTTTTCCAGAATTTTGCGACTGATATCCAATGTCAAATCTTTTGTTTCAGAAAGACCGGTAAAACCTTTGTTTTTTAAGCCATTGATAACTTTGTCGATATCAACCGCTTTTATACCATAATCAGATAGTTTTGTTTTAATCCCCAGACTTTCAAAGAAATCGCGAGTTTTTGAAATCGCAAGTTCGATTTTAATATCATCGTTCAATTCTTTGATTCCCCATACACGTTCTGCATATTGAATTAATTTATCCCTCTTCTGTGTTTTTCTTATTTCCCATAATGAAGGCAATACAATTGCCAACGATTTTGCATGATCAACACCAAAAAGTGCGGTCAGTTCATGACCGATCATGTGGGTACTCCAATCCTGTGGCACGCCCGCACCAATCAGGCCATTTAATGCCATGGTAGCATTCCAGACAAGGTTAGCCCTAAGATCATAATCTGTAGGATGATCAATGGTTTTTCTGCCAATTTCGATAAGATTCCTGAGAATTCCTTCCGCAGTGCTATCCTGAAATGTGGCAGCGGATGGAAAGGTTATATACTGTTCAATTACATGAACAAAAGCATCTACAACGCCATTGGCCACTTGGGTGTCAGGAAGGGTAAATGTGATTGAAGGATCGAGGAAAGAGAATTTTGGATAAACCATAGGGCTCATTACCACATATTTACTCTCGCCATGGCTTACCACAGCACCTGAATTCATTTCTGAACCGGTTGCAGGTAGAGTAAGTACAGTGCCAAATGGCAATGCTTTTATACCAGGAACAGCACTAACACCTTTAAACAAAAGTGAAAGCGATTCACTTTGTGAGCATGTTGAAGCCAATGCAATAAATTTTGTACCATCAATTACTGATCCACCACCAACAGCAAGCAGGAAATCAATTTTATGTTTTTTGACCATTTCAACTGCTTTCATGAGGGTATCATAATGCGGATTGGGCTCAACTCCTCCAAATTCAAATAATGTCCGGTTAGTTAATGCTGATTTAACTTTATCTAAAGTTCCAAATTTAACAACGCTTCCACCCCCATATATTATCAGGATATTGACTCCTTCCGGAACCACATTTGAAAGCTCTGTTAATCGATCTTTACCAAAAAAAATCTGGGTTGGATTGTGAAAATTGAAATTATACATCGAATTTTTTTTATGATTTTATTAATGATACGAAATTAGTCAATTTTTTTTTTTGACTTTGATAAATAGAGAATACGTAAATATAAACGAAATATCAGAAGTTGTTAAACAGTTTAAGATGAGTGTTTTTAATATTTCTGAGTTGTAAATTTTTAGGTATTATTAACAGAATAGACCTTGATTGAAAAATGATGAAAAAAGTATAGATGAAATTTTTGCAAAAAAAAGTGATGAAAAAAGTATAGATTTTATTTTTTTCATACTATCTTTACAAAGGAAACTTAATTTATCATATCAGTTTAGATTTAAATATTTGATATTCAGTAGATTAATTTGTATTTTTTTGTGAGTCATTTTGATTGAAATAGTAGGTGCAGATGACAGATAATGGATAATTATTGGTATTCAGGATTATAACAAAACCTTTATATTTTTAAACTTTCAATGTTTTAACCTAAAATTCAACACTTATGAAAAAGAAAACTTTACCCTTATTTATTGTTTTGGCAATCATCATTGCCATTGCAGGAACATCCTGCAAAAAGGACTCTGCAAATGCCAGTCCTGTCATTACTTCCGTTATGGTGAATCCGGGAAGTGTGAACGCAAATTCTACTACCACTGTTACAGTAACCGCCACCGATCCAGATGGTGATGCTCTGACCTACAGTTATACTCCTAATGGTGGAGCAATTTCAGGAAGCGGAGCTAGTGCAGTTTGGACGGCACCATCGACCGAAGGATCATATTCTGTTAGTGTCACAGTTACTGACGGGAAAGGTGGTACCGCTACTATGAGTGGAAGTCTGGTCGTTTTGCCTACAGCGGCATATATTCCAGTATTTTCATCCACTTCCATTGCAATAGATGCTACCACTATTGATTTCTATATTACCTGTACCAGTGACGATTACAATTTAGTTAAAGTGGATGTTATTTATCCGGGTGGACTTGGAACTGAGACATATACTGGTCCTTTGTATATGACAATGAATAGTCCAATTACTTTCCCCAATTTCTTTACGAGGATGTCAGGTACCTGGACGTTCAAAATTACAGGAACAATAAGTAGCGGAACTCATATTGGGACTTCGTTTGTTGCGACAACAACTGTGACAGTTTCAGGGAAGTAAATTTGTTTTTAATTATTTGAATATCAATTGTTGGACTGGATGTAAATAAAAATTATCGATAAATAGATTAAAAACAGATAGATTTTTCGTCTCTCCATCATTAAAGAGACTTTTTCAAATAATGATATAATTTTTTGTTCAGAAATGAAAAGCTGCTCTTATTAGAGCGGTTTTTTTTTATAATACAGTACCTTTTTTTTGGATTAAATAATGAAAGGAATAAAAAACTAACATGTTTT
>CAJBPB010000017.1 GCA_903957365.1 uncultured Bacteroidota bacterium | reverse complement strand
GCAAGGGCTCAACAGGTAAAGAAAAGGACAACTGGACTGACGGGTATTTCTCTGATTTATATTCTGCCACAAAACAGAAAGGAGAAACTTTTGGAGCGCCTGTTCTGGCTGATACCCGCGAGATGGTCAATACCAAAGCCAATGAGGGTGCCGCCACCTTCGACGACCAGTTCAGGAAACTCTATTTCACACGCTGTGAGAAGATGAATAAAGACAAGGAATACTGCAGGATATTTGAAGCCTTTAAATCGGGAAACAACTGGGCGAAACCAACCCTGGTCTTTGCCGACAGCTCGGCCAACTCGGGCCAGCCCGCCATCACAGCCAATGGCCTGACGATGTATTATGCATCAAACCGTCCGGGTGGTCAGGGTGGAAAGGATATCTGGAAAGTGACACGCAGCTCCGAACGCAAGGCATTCAGTAATCCCGAAAACCTGGGCGCGGTGATCAATTCCAAAGGCGATGAATTGTTTCCGGGCCTGTATGCCGACACGGTGCTGTATTATGCTTCAAACGGCCGTCCGGGTTATGGTGGACTGGATATCTACAGGGTCAATCTGAAAAGCGGAAACATGCAGGTTGAACACCTGCCGCTGCCGGTCAATTCATCTGCCGATGACTTTGGAATGCAGTTTCAGGCAAAAAAAGAAAACGGCTATTTCAGTTCTAGACGAGCCGAAGGCAAAGGTGGTGATGATATCTATTATTTTGAGATGATTGTCCCCAAGGCGACAATCAAAGGTTTGATCACCGATGAAAATACCGGACAGACTCTGTCAATGCTGCCGGTTTATATGACGGACCAGCACAACGATACCATGCGTTTTGTAACCGATAATCAGGGAGCATTTGTAGCAGGCAGCGATCAGGTAAATGAAGAAAGTAGTTATACCCTGGTTGTTTCAAAGGAAAACTATTTCACCAAAAAAACGGATATCCGTATCGGCAGACTCAAAAATGATACTGCCTTACAGGTAAGTGTTTCCATTCAGCCTATTCCTGAAAAACCGATAGTGTTGCCTGATATATATTATGAACTGAATAAATGGGATCTGCTGCCGCAATATCAGGACTCATTGATGGTTTTGGTGAAAATTCTTAACGACAATCCTAAGATCACCATTGAACTGGCTTCACATACCGATTCACGGGCAACGGATGCCTACAATGATACTTTATCTCTGAAGAGAGCCGAAACAGTCGTACAGTTCCTGACAGAAAAAGGTGTTAATAGAGAACGTCTGACAGCAAAGGGTTATGGAGAGAAGGTCCCCAGGGTTCTTGCTTCCACCATCACCAAAGATGGTTACGTCTTTGATAAAGGGACAAAACTTACAGAAGCCTATATCCTTGCCATCAGGGATGAAAAGAAAAGGGATGCGGCCTTTCAGCTGAACCGCAGGACAGAATTTTCAGTAACCGGAAAAAACTTTAAATAACATGAAAAAGATTCTATTTCTCAGTATAAGCATCCTGCTGTTTAGCTCAGCTGCCTTCAACCAGGTACAGTTGACACAGTATTTTCAGGATGGAACCTATTACAATCCAGCTGCTGCAGGAACACAGGAAGCGATCTGTGCCAGTATGTATGGCCGTCAGCAATGGATGGGACTCTCTGACGAAGAGGGTAATCAGATTGCACCAATGTCAGTGGTGTTTAATCTGCATGCGCCTGTTTATGCATTAAACAGCGGCATTGGGTTAAATGTGGTGTATGATAAATCTGGTTTTGAGCAGAATATGGGCGTCAAATTGAATTATGCGTATATCAAAACACTACAGGATGAACGCAAAAGTATCAGTGTTGGCATTGGAGTCTCAATGCTCAATAAAACCATTGATTATGAAAATTATATTCTCGAACAACCCTCTGACCCTTTGCTGCAATCCAAACAGTCTGAGAGCGGGAAGATAACAGATATGGATTTTGGAATTCAGTACCAGGACAGAAGAAAATTCTATGCAGGTATTTCGGGAGTCAATCTATTGGGAAGTTCTGCTGAGATTGGCAATGTCAGCTATAGTCAGGACCGGAATGTTTACATAACCGGAGGTTACTATATCAAAGTCATTGAAAAGAGAAAACAATCACTTTATGTAGTTCCATCCCTTTTGATAAAATCGAATCTTGTGAATATGCAGATTGACATCAGTGCCCGGGCAGAATACAATAACCTGATGGCTGGTCTTTCATACCGGTATCAGGATGCTGTGGCTGTATTGGCAGGTGTCAATCTTAATGGGTTCAGGTTTGGTGCCTCCTATGACCTGACAACAGGTAGTTTGTCGAATGCATCGAACGGAAGCGTAGAAATATTTATAGGTTATTGTCATACCATCCGGCCAAAAGTGAAACTGAACAGCTTGTATAATACAAGGTATTTGTAGTCGGTTCGGATATAATTTTATTGGTTTTAAATAGAAATTGCACTGGCCGGGATTGTTCAGATCAACCGGATGTAAATTTCATGGAATTAGATCATGGAGTTAAACCTAATTTACTCATTGAGAAATATTGCAAGTTAATACGTTTTAAAATTATAAATCCCTTTATCTTCTAAAGCTTAGAAAAATAGGATTAGATTATGCTTCAAATTTAATTCTGATGAATATTTCTTTGCTTCACCTGAAAAGACCCATCAGCAAACTGACTGAACTAACACATAAATAATTGACAATAAGGAGGTTCAGTCAGCTTGCTGTCAATTTTTTTAAAATCCGGAAATGGCGTTTATAACTCAATTTAAGAGTTAAAAGGGCATTTCCCGGCCAAATTCGGCTAATCGTTTCTTTTTCAACATATTGACTGGTGTTATCAAGCCAATATGTTGCCGAAAGGATCTATACACCCCGCCTTGCCCTAAACTCGGTTTGCAATTGCATGGCAAAATGAGGGTTGGATATATGAAAATGATGTCATTTTAGATCTAAAAATCACAAAGTCGCCCTTATCACGAATGCTGTCGGATTTTTCTTCCGGCAGCTGAGCTCCAACAGAGCCCTCAGAGCGAATATAACCTTTGCTTTTACATTCTCACTTGTATCAATTGGAATACAGATAAGTTTGTTCCAGTAGTTATAAACTAATTTCACATGAATTGCAATTGCAATAAAAAACCTGAACAGATGAAATCCCAATTGCAGGAGATTCTCCAATTAGTCTGAAATCTAGATTTTACAACTTGATTCCGTTTACGAAAGTTGAAATCAGGTTATAACTTCAAATAAACAATTAAACAAAGGGGCAAACTCATGGCAAAACTAAAGATCGTTCGTACAGATGGAAGCGTTATCGAGGGCGAAAT
>CAJBPB010000016.1 GCA_903957365.1 uncultured Bacteroidota bacterium | reverse complement strand
CGCCATTGCTTCCTTATAATAATATTCGCCGGTTCCTGAAATTGGGACACCATCCATAAAGTTAGCTGGTTGACCACCAATGCCTCCCATGGTTGATTCGTAATTGGTCATACCAGCCTGCAACGCAGCCAGCACATTGGCCAATCCCCAGCCGCGGGTAGTATGGAAATGTACAATATGTTTTTCAGGACGATCAACTGCATCCATTAACATCGAATAGTATCTGTAAACTCTGTCGGGTGAGGCAGAACCGTCATGGTCGGCATGTTCCACATCATTGGCGCCTATACTGAGCCATCGTTTGGTGAAGTCAACCGCTTTTTCGAGCTTCGTCGGACCTTCGATCGGACAGCCCCAGATGGTGCTCACAGTTCCGTTCACCTTGAGTCCGGCCGCCTGCGCCAGTGGAATGTACTTTTCAGCCATTTTGAAGTATTCTTCAATTGTCAGGCCTGAGTTTTTAAACTGGTGTGACTCGCTGGTGCTTACCATCAATAAGATTCTGTCCGGACCAATACCGGCTTTTCGGGCCTCGATGGCGCGTTCTATCGCTTTTTCACGAATAGTAATCGCTGTTAAACTGGCTGATGGAAGCAAATGTGCCACCCTTTTGCTTTTGCGTAATTGAGTAAACAAGTTATCAGCATCCTTAAACTGAGGCATTCCGGATGGATTACCATAATTGGAAACTTCAATATGTTTGAACCCGCACAACAGTAATTCTTCGGCAAGCCATAGTTTTGCTTCTGTCGGGATAAATTTTTCTTCGTGCTGGAAACCGTCGCGGACAGTAATGTCGCCGATAACTACTTTTTTGGGGTAATTCATATGTGATTAAGTTATAATCAAATTAATAAAAGGGCTAACGGCTGCTAAATTAATACAAGTTAGTTGTATAGTTCATAAAGTTCGAAAAGTTTATCTTAACTCACTTTGAATTATCCGAAACCGGATCGGGTTGCCGGGCAATCAAAAGCTGTTAATCAGTCAGCCCCAACGAAGAGATGGATAGGGAGTTGGGCTTCTGTCCAACTTTTGATTATCAGTTTTTATAATATCAGCATATTACGTTAACAACCATTTTTAGTTTTTGATAAATGTACCATGATAGTAATTATCATTAATTTTCAAACTGATGATATACAGTCCTTGATTGAGCCTCGAAATATCAATTTGGTTGGTTTCATCAGAAACAAGGTAAAATTTTCTGATCAGTTTCCCATCTGAAGAGTAAATCATTCCATCACAATTCGAACCACTATTGTCTTTGCATGCCAATACAATTTTTTCAGTGGACGGATTTGGGTAAACAGTCAAATCGTGACTATTTGCTGGTGGTTCCTGAACAGAAACATAAAATGATTCACCCCATTCTTCTGACCCTTTTTTGAAATATAACAATTTAAGTTCACTGGTTATAGGATATCCGTCTGGATTATTATTAAAGTAATAATAGGGGCCACCACAACCATCAATAAATGTATTTTGATAAAATGACCATCCTATCGTATCCAGATCGTAATTCACTTTTCGGTCATTGTAATTACCTGAAAAATAGACAGTGTCTATGTTTCCATGATTTATTAATGAATCCAGATTGGTATAAACAATAGTATCAGGGAATGACTTAATTACAAACTCCGGATGATCGTAGGACGACTCAAGCGTTTTAACATCGCAAATGTAAAACAAGGTATCATCATGGGTTGAATAGTACTTATTGGTAATTTGAATGTTGGCATATTTCACAAACCCTGCAAGACCAGCAGATCCGGATTCACGGGTATGAAAGATATCATCTATTTCGTAATCATAAATCGCTGAAATAGTCGAGACAGACTGACAATTTGCGCTAAGAGAAAAAACACAATGAAAAAGAAACAATGAAATTATTGTCAATTTCAATTCTCTATTCCTTTGTTTTGAATTTCTCATTTTCCTGATTTTATTGTGCCGGTGATTAAGCCAGATTAATTTCGCTGATCTGCTTCTGGCGGTCATTTCTTTGATATTTATTTCATTTAACCCCAAATTACCGATGAATGATATGAGCATCAAAAAAAACTATCTTTTTCATGACTGTCAATTATACTATCAGTAAACAAAATAATTGTTCAAAACAATCATTACAAAGTTAACCATAATACATCTTTTTTCACATGAATTTTGAGGATTAATTGTCTTATTTCATATAGGTTACTTTTTTGGCAGAAGCAAAAAACGGAATTATTTCATTCGACCTG
>CAJBPB010000015.1 GCA_903957365.1 uncultured Bacteroidota bacterium | reverse complement strand
TGAACGAAATCCGTACCCTGAACTTTATATGGAAATTGGATTGGGTTTTGGTTGTGAAAAGGCTTGGTTGATGAAAAAAATGTTGTGAAAGGAATTCAAAAACAAATCAGTAAATTTGAACTCAAAACGGAAGAATTAGGATTTAGTAACTCACTGATTATGAATTTGGAAATTTGAGGTTAGCCAGAATCCTAAACGACCACCGTACAAGACAACAACGGACGGACAGAAAAGGCAAAACAATGCCAACACTTTTGCACCACATTTAATTTTGCCCAACCGCACCAAAAACAAAAACCGAATACCATTGAGCGATAATACAACCATAAATCTTGATTACCTTTTTATAAATTCTCATTTTGCAGACAAAATAGTTCATTTTGCAGAGTGCTTTTGTTGCTCACAAAACAAACTAAGACTTTTGAGCTAAATTTTTAATCTGTTTATTATGAAAAGGTCATTTGTTATTGCGATTCATATTGGTTTTTGGCTTGCTTATTTTTTACTGTTGTTTTTCATTATCGTTGCGGCAACGCAAAGATTTTCTTCGGGCCCGAATTTGGGATACAGTATTAAAATAGGAATACCGTTAGCGGTATTACCCTCTTTTTGTGCGTTTTATTTATTCTATTTTTTCCTGTTTCCAAAGTATATTCAAACAAGAAGAATAGGGCTTTCATTTCTCTATGGAGTTCTTATCTCGATTGCTTCGGCACTTGTTGGATCATTATTATTCTTATTATTCGGTGCAAAAATGCTTTTAGCGATTGGCTTCGGCCCTTTCTTTTCAATGGCACTGATTGGATTTTTTGCCGGAGTAATGAGCATTATTATCAAAGGTTTTGTCACTTGGTACAGCGAAATAAAATTAAAGGAAGAACTCACTTCTAAAAATCATCTAATGGAATTGGCTTTGGTAAAATCTCAATTAGACCCGCACTTTTTGTTCAATACCATTAACAACATTGACATTCTGATACTGAAAGATGCACAACTTGCATCTGAATATCTCAATAAACTGTCGGACATTCTACGGTTTATGCTTTTTGAAACCAAAACAGAGAAAATCGCTTTGTCAAAGGAAATTGAATACATAGAAAAGTATATTGCATTACAAAAAATAAGAACCTCAAATGATAGTTTTGTGAACTTTACCATAAGTGGAAACGCTTCCAATCAAATGATTTCGCCAATGCTTTTCATTCCATTTATCGAAAATGCTTTTAAACACGTGAGTAGCAAAAAAACGAAAAATGCTATTGCCGTTTCTTTGCTTATTGAAGAAAAAAAAATTCGTTTTGAATGTGAAAATATATACAATGAAAACAATAAATTGCCGTTGGAATATAACGGTTTGGGAAATGAATTGATTAAAAAAAGAATTGAATTGATGTACCCGGAAAAACACAACCTGATTATTAAAAATCAAAACAACAGTTACAAAGTAAATTTAGAACTCACGAATGATTAACTATTCTTGCATCATCATAGAAGATGAACCATTGGCTTTGGAAAGAACCAAAGGATTTGTTGAAAAAACGCCATTTTTGAAGTTGCTCGGGACATTTGATAATGCTTTGGAGGGATTGACATTTCTGAAATCCAACCAAGTGAATTTACTCTTTTTAGACATCAATATGGATGAATTGACAGGAATAGAATTACTCAAAAGTTCGCAATTAAATTGTGAGGTAATCATCACAACTGCCTATTCGGAATACGCCTTAACAGGTTACGAGCTCAATGTTACCGATTATTTGTTGAAACCGTTTTCGTATGAGCGATTTTTACAGGCAGTTAATAAAATTCACGATAAAAAATCTGTTTATTCCAACGAAATAAACTCAAAATATATTTTTGTAAAAACAGAGAACCGCCTGGAGAAAGTCAATATTGATGACATTCTGTTTATTGAAGGAATGAGAGATTATAGTAGAATCCACACCATTACAAAAAAAATAATGACACTTCAAAATTTCTCGGAATTAGAAGAATTGCTTCCTGCCAATTTGATATGCAGGGTTCACAAATCGTATATGGTTTCAATCAGCAAAATCGAGGAAATTGAACGAAGCAGAATTAAAATTTCCAATCAGATTATTCCCATTTCAGAAACGTACAGAAACCATTTCTTTTCACAGATTAACAGTTAACTTTCCATTTTGCAGACAAAAAACAGGCGTTTGCATAATTGATTTTTACAATAGAAAACACCACCCGATATTTGTTTCATTATTTATTCAAAATATCTAAAAATGAAACAAATTGCATTAATGTGTGTAGCGTTAGTAATCACATTTTCGGCCACAAGTCAGAACACAAAAAAGAACATTGCCGGTTTATTTTCGCAATGGGAAAATAAATATCCGGGCGGAGTTGTTTTGGTTGCCCATAAAAATCAACTCATTTTTTCAAAGGCGTATGGTTTGGCAAATATTCCCTACAATATTCCCAATACGGCAGAAACAATATTTAACCCAGATTACGCAATAGAAAAAAAGCAGTATTTTTATGGGAATAAATCCTAATGCGTAGCAATAGAAAAATCTTGACGATGGAATTTGATATATCCTTTACCAGCAAAGAGATTACGCCCTGGGGCGGCATCATTTTTCTGAAGCAAATGATGGATAAAATAGGCTTTCGAAAGCTCATTGAAGATAATAGTGACTTACCTGTTTCAGGTTCTAACCGTGGATATAAAACATCGACAATAGTTGAAGGTTTTATAACCAGCATTTGGTGTGGTGCCAATCGTTTTTTGCACACCGAAGTTACCCGTCATGACATAGCCTTGGGAAAGATCTTTGGTTGGAAAGCTACCCCTGGCCAAGATACGTATAAGCGATTTTTCTCAAAATTTAACCAGGCAACGAATCAAAAGGTAAGCGACTATTTTTATTCATGGTTTTTTGACAATATTAAGTTGGACAACTTTACCCTTGACATAGATTCATCGGTTATGACCCGATACGGCGATCAGCAAGGAGCTAAAAAAGGCTATAACCCAGGCAAAAAAGGCAGAGCCAGCCATCACCCACTCATTGCCTTTATTGCTGATGTAAAACTTGTAGCCAATATGTGGCTTCGTAGTGGTGACGCTTCATCGGCAAATAACTTTCTATCATTTCTGGAAGATACCTTGTCAAAACTCAAAAACAAAACCATTGGACTCATACGCCTGGATAGTGGTTTTTTTCGATCAGATATTTTGGATTATCTGGAAGAAAAAGTGATGAATTATCTGATAGCAGTAAAGTTTACCCATCCGATTCAACGCCTCATTCATTCAAGTACAAATTGGGTTATTCTGGATACAGGGATAGAAATATGTGAACAAGTGTATCAAGGTCAATCATGGCATAAAGAACGAAGGATTGTCATTGTTAGGCAAAGATTAAATGACCGTCCCAAAGCACCGGGTAAACAGTTAAAGCTATTTGACGAAGAAGAAATTTACAAGAATTACAGGTATTCAGCCTATGTAACCAACCTTACACTGCCTGCTGCCGAAATTTGGAGACTTTACAGAGGTAGAGGCGATGCCGAAAACAGAATCAAGGAGTTAAAGTGTGATTTTGGTTTTGACAGCTTCAACCTTAATAATTTTTTTGCCACCGAAGCTGCTTTGACTTTTGCAATGATAGCCTATAACTTAATGTCGCTTTTCAGGATGTTTGTGCTAAAAGAAAAAACACAGAAAACACTTTCGACACTCAGGTATAGAACATTTGCTATTGGTGCATATTTTGAAAAAGTTAATGGTAAACTTTTGCTCAAAATAGCCCTAAATAAAAAAAGACGAGCGTGGTTCTCTGGCTTATGGAACTATTCAAAAGAGTGTAATTTCCCTTTTCAATTGTCTAATGCGTAATCTGGGTTTAATATTGGTTCGCTTTCCAAACAATTTACAGCAATGGGAATTGTTTTATTACAACTTGACGAAAAACTTTCGTTTGATGACGACATTAGAAAACACCTACCCGAACTGCCTGACTTCGGTAAAACAATAACAATCCGTAAC
>CAJBPB010000014.1 GCA_903957365.1 uncultured Bacteroidota bacterium | reverse complement strand
CGGGTAAAGGTTGGATTCAATAGACCTGATAAACGGATATTATAGTGATATCCTTCTTCGTTAAATGCTTTCAGATATTCGGTGTTTTTAAGTTTGTTCTTTATAATAAAGGATGTCATTAGTCCTCTGGCTTTCTTTGCGTAAATACTTACAATTTTCAGTTTTCCATTTACTTCATCCAGAAATGTTGGTGTAATAATTTTGCAATCAATTGATTTTAAATCAATAATCTTGAAATACTCACTCGAAGCAAGGTTGATGATATCCGTTTTTTGTTGTTTGATATCCTTTTGTAATGCTTTGTTGATTTCTTTCCCCCAAAAAGAATATAAACCTGTAGTATTACCTATTGGTAATCCTGTTGCCATTTCAAGTCTGTATGGTTGTATCAGGTCAAAGGGATTTAGATAGCCGTACAATCCTGAAAGTATTCTGAGGTGGTGTTTTGCATACTCTGATTCTTCATATGTAAAGTTCCCTGCTTCTAATGCTTTATAAACATCTCCGGAATAAGAGAGTAAAGCATGTCCATATTTAGTGCTTTCCGTCTCAATGCCAAATAACTGATACCTTTTATAAGTTTGTTGCGCGATTTTTTGGCTTACATTTAATAAAACAGCTAGTGCGTTGATATCGTATTTTTTTAACTGAGTCGCCAGTTGTCTGGCTTTATGCATATAAATGACTTCAGTTGAATGAGGATACACCAATGATTTTCGTGATTCCATCGCTTTTGATGGAGAGAGTAGTATCAGCATATAGATCTGTTTATTAAGATAGGATATCAGAAACCCATAAACGAAGATCCACCATAGTTTCCAAATCCATTATATGCAGATCTGTATGGGTTGAATCCGTTAGAATAGTCAATAGAAGCATCAATTTGAAAATGATCGTTCACTTTATAGTTGATTCCGACATTGAATCCTTCTGCTTCAAAGTTGGTAGCTCGCGGGTTAATGGTGCTTTTTTGATCAGAAAGGTCGAATTGTTTCCACGCCGTTCCCCGGATTGTTGTTTTTGGATTCAATTCATAGATACCCGAAATATAAATCATTCCGGTTGAAGTATTTGCATTTTGACTAACCGAGCCATCCAGTTGTGGGGACGATTTTGAATTCATGAAATAGGTTTGATAACTCATTCCGGTTTCAATCTGAAGTTTTGGTTTGACCTGAAATGAAATGGATGGTGCAATATTGGTTCCAAAAACAGAAGTTCCAAAAGGCGTAGTATGGAAGGTACTACTTAAACCCAGGCTTATTTTTGGGGATAAACTGTTGGTGTTTCTGCTAACCCCCTGACTTTTTGAAAGAAAAGGACCAGAAAACCCGTATTGTCCGTAGCTGTGCAAAAAGCTTAGACTTAAAAATATAACACTTATTAATATCTTCTTCATTTCAATGATTCTTTACCTGATGATGCAAAAAATTATCTTTTGTAATTTTTTCTCTGACAATATCTTTCTAATCTATTAACTGTAAAATTACTTAAAAACTTGCTTGAAATTGTTAAACAATATTAAATGCTTTCAGGCTGTCAATATCATGAATGCTTTCGTTGAGTATAAAGCGCATTTCCTTTTCTGTCATTTTAAGTTGAATAACGCCAAAATGTATCAGATGTGCAAGAATAATATTGGTCTTGAATCTGGATACCCCAATACTTTCGATGAGAGCCATATATTCGCATATAGGATTGTTTATCAAATAATTAAGTACTTTTCTTTCATTTTCAGTGATACAGAACTTTGCCTGATTTTGCTCTTCTTTCAGCTTCCATACCTGTATTTGTATCGGGTGTGCGAGAAGGTTCTGATCACCAACACGTACATAATATTTTAATTCATTGTTTTTGTCAGGTGCTTTGTGTTTTTGGTCAGTGCTTTTATTGACTGTAATCTCCAAAACCATTTTTCCCTGAACATTGTACTCATGAGTTGTGAACTTAATTTCAGGAATACAATATAATGCAGCAGCGGCTTCAACCATATAATATTCTTCTTCAGATCTCACGCCGGCGATGGCTCCGTTGTCTTTTACACCGACAAGCAATTTACCACCATCTGTATTTGCAAAGGCAACCAAAGACCGGGCAATTTTTCTACTGTCGGATATCTCAAACTTGAAGTCTAGTTGCTGATGCTCACCTTCAGATATAAGTTGTTCGATGTAAGTGATTTTTGATTTTTTTTCAAAAGCACCGAATTTCTTAATTATGTTGTTATCGTTCAATTTGTTAGTGTTCTTGATTTGGTTTACCAATAATACAAAAAAAGCGCTTACAAATGTGTAAACGCTGATATTTAAACATAATTATGTGCCCAATTGTTTAAAAGAATACCATATTATTCTTGTTAGTGATTTTTTCGCAGTAATGACATGCCAATTTTAGTTTTCCAGTTTCATCAGTCAAAACTTCAAATTTTGTTGTAACTTCCTCTTTGTTAGTTACACAATTAGGGTTAAAACATTTCACAATACCTTCGATCGAAGTTGGTATGCTAACTGATACTTTACTATACACCTCATAGTCACGTATTTCGATGAGTGTGGCTGTTGGGGCAACCAACGCGATTTTATTAATTACTTCATCCTGAAAATAAGTATCGCTTATTTTAATGATTCCCTTGCGCCCATATTTCTTGCTTTCGAGGTTCGTTCCAAAATATACCTGATGACTGGTCTTATCCAGCTTCAGCATTTTAAATACCTGATAAACATTTTCAGCAGGAATATGATCGATTACCGTTCCATTGCTAATGGCAGAAACGATAAGTTCTTTTCTTTTGTTATTCATTTTAATTGGAATTTGAATTGTACATTACTTAACACCCATGATTGTTGCAATCAATGCCTGCCTAACGAAAACTCCGTTGAGTGCCTGCTGAAAATAGTACGCTTTCGGGTTTTGATCAACATCAGTGCTGATTTCATTTACACGAGGAAGTGGATGCAGGATGCGAACATTATCCTTTGAGTTATCTAGCATCGCGTTTTCAAGAATATAAGCATTTTTAACTTTCTCGTATTCAAGAGGATCGGGGAAGCGTTCACGTTGAATACGGGTCATATAAATGATATCAGATTTAGGTATCACATCCGTGAAATCCGTGTATTGCTCGTAACTGAGTTTTGCTTCCTTAATATGACGTTTCACTGCGCTCGGTAATTTCAGTTCTTCCGGTGAAACCAGATGGAACTTTGTGTTGAATTGTGACAAGGCAATCACAAGACTATGCACAGTGCGTCCGTATTTTAAATCACCAACAAAGGTAACTTCCAGATTATCCAGAGTTCCCTGTGTCTTGCGAATTGAATAAAGGTCGAGCAGGCACTGTGTTGGATGCTGGTTTGCTCCATCACCGGCATTAATGATCGGTACACTTGAAACCTCACTTGCATAGCGTGCCGAGCCTTCAACAGGATGCCGCATCACAATGAGATTTGAATAATTGGCAACCATTAGTATGGTGTCTTTGAGTGATTCACCTTTCGAAACGCTTGTAGATGCAGCACTTGCGAAACCTATTACGTTTCCACCAAGTTGCTGTATTGCAGTTTCAAAACTAAGTCGCGTACGGGTAGATGGCTCGAAAAAGAGGGATGCAACCACACGTCCACCGAGCAGATTCTGTAGCGGTTGCTTTTCAAATTCTTCAGCCAGATCTAAAATCCTTATGATTTCTTCCTTGCTGTAGTCATTGATAGATACTAAACTTCTGTTTTTCATATATTATTCGTTAATGATGATTTTCTGAAAAAAAACAAAAAAAAAGACGGCCAATGCCGTCTGTAATATTTTGAAATAAATGTAATATGCTAGAAGAAAAGGTATTATGTATGTATTGATTTGTTTCCGTTAACATTTTTGTGATATGTAGTCGGGCAGCAAAGTTATCTATTTCCACTTATTAAATGAATCGCTGGTAAACGGGTTATTAACTTTTTATAAACAAATGATGCATGAGCAGTTTATTTATGTTTCTTAATTTTTACAAAACATCTACTTCGAAGTAATATCAATATAACTTGAAATCTGCATTGGGATGGTCATGCCTTGTTGTTCCATCTCTGCCTTCAGATTTTGATTGATACTGGAAGAAATAATCCATCCATTGCTTTTGTTAACCAATGATTTACCACTCATTGTGCCTTCAATTTTGGTAGCATTACCTTTTAGTTTTGTGCCTTTCATTGTGCCTTCAAAACTGATTGTAGCAATGTCTTTCTTCACTTCGATAAGTGTGTATTTTGAAGTAATGGTCAAATCACTGTTTGGATCGGGTGCATAAGTTGATTCCCATGATTCACCAACGGTTACTTCACGGTCAGGAAATACTACCATCATCCCGGATTCAAATCCTGATATATTGGCGTTATCCTTTAAAACAGTCTGCACATTATTACTGATAGCCTTACCATATTGATCTATTAAAAGTGTGGTTTTTGCTCCAATTGATTTTCTGAAAACAGTTTCAAGTTGCTGCGCCATCGGATTTGTTGAAGCATCTTTGCTTTCTGAGTCCCAATTCATATCCATTCCCATCGCATTCTGTTTAAACTGAATCCTGTCATATGTTATATCCAGAGTTGAGTTGTTGATGGCATCAACATCCATAACAGAGATGGACTGATTGATTGAAATTGTTTGATTCATTGCTACCTTTTGACCATTCATTTCCAGATTTATTGTTTGTTTGCTGTCAATCAGCAACTTAAAAGCAATACCCTTGGTCAGGTTATACTTAAATAAATAGGATTTAGCCGCAGGGGGAGTAAGTGAACTGAATCCTATTATTACGACAGTTAATAGCAGGATGATTGAAAAGGTAGCTCTTGATTTTGTATTCATTATTTTTGGATTAGGTTAAAATGGGTCACTATTGTCAGGATGGGGTGAATCATAATTCATTTTTGAGCCAATTGTTCTTGTTGGCGGACTGAAGTCAGTATTGGGTTGAATTTCAGGTGCACTATTGCCAAATGAATCTGGCTCACTGAAACGGGCAAACTGACCAACAAAACGGAGATTAATTTCTCCAAGACGACCATTACGATGTTTTGCTATGTTTATTACTGCCAAATCTTTGGTTGATTCTCCGGATTCTCCTTCAGTAAGTCCATAATATTCAGGGCGATATATAAAAATTACCATATCAGCATCCTGTTCAATGGCGCCCGATTCACGTAAGTCAGATAAGATTGGTTTTTTTGATCCGGGACGGCTCTCTACACTTCTGCTCAACTGTGAAAGTGCCAGCACAGGAATATCCAGTTCTTTGGCAAGACTTTTTAACGAACGGGAGATGTTACTGATTTCCTGTTCACGGTTGCCTCTGTTGTCACCTCCGGTAGTCATCAGTTGCAGATAATCGATATACACCATCTGAATATCATATTGTTGCTTTAACCTGCGGCACTTGGCACGCAACTCAAATATTGTTAACTGCGGAGTATCGTCGATAAATAACTGCGCGCGGGTGAGTGGTGTTATTTTGGCGTTGAGTTGATGCCATTCATATTCAGCTAGATCTCCTTTACGAAGTTTGTCAGCTTGTAATGAAGTTTCAGATGAAATTAAACGTGTAACCAACTGAATGGCTGACATTTCAAGTGAAAAAAAAGCAACAGGACGTTGAAATTCAACAGCAGCATTGCGTGCGAGATTCAGTGCCAAAGCTGTTTTTCCCATACTTGGCCTTGCTGCAAGAATAATTAAATCTGATTTTTGCCAGCCTTGTGTGATGCGGTCCAACTCAGTATAACCGGAAGGGACACCGCGTAGATTGTTATCACTGTCTTTCGACTTTTCTATCTCATCGATGGCCTGACGAATTAAATCAGGCATGGTACTGAAGCTTCTTCTGAGATTGGTTTCACTCACTGAGAACAAACCCTGCTCAGCATGGTCAAGCAGATCGAACACATCAGTTGTGTCCTCATAGGCTTCCTTTATTATATCTGAAGAGATCAGTATCAGCCTTCGCTGGATAAATTTCTGTAAAATAATACGTGCGTGAAATTCAATGTTTGCGCCTGAAACAACCCTGTTTGTAAGTTGTGAAATGTAATAAGGACCCCCGATCATTTCGAGTGAACCCATTGTACGCAATTCATTCGTCACAGTTAAAATATCGATTGGTTCCGATTTATTGAACAAATTATGGATTGCTGTGAAAATTGTCTGGTGCGCTTCTTTGTAAAAGACTTCGGGATTTATGATGTCGATTACCGCATTCACAGCTTCTTTTTCAAGCATCATTGCTCCCAGAACCACTTCCTCCAGATCAAGTGCCTGTGGTGGAATACGTCCATGTTGTTGTAAAACAGCGTTTAACTGATCTGCTGTGGTTTGTTGTCCTATCTTTTTCTGACGGTTTACTTGTCTCTCCATTGACCAAAATTAGAAATTATTCCTTGTTGTTTACAAGTTGTTCATATCTTTTTGGTAAGGTAAAGGAGAAGATGCTTCCTTTTCCTTCAGTGCTTGAAACACGCAGGATTCCATTGTTTTTTGTTACAAATTCCTGACATAGAATGAGTCCAAGGCCTGTTCCATGTTCATTTTCAGTTCCTCTTGTCGACATTTTTTCATCCAGAAGGAATAGTTTTTTTTGTGTTTCCAGGTTCATACCAATCCCAGTGTCAATCACTGAAATAATAACCTCGTCAGCCATTTCATCCACTTTAACATCAATTTTTCCTCCGTTTTTAGTAAATTTGATGGCATTTGAAATGAGGTTTCTTAACACTGTTTCAACCATATTCTGGTCGGCCCAAACGTTCAAAAAAGTGCGGAGATCTGATCGTATTTCAATGTTTTTTTTGATAGCCTGCTGTCTGTTGATATTCAGGTTTTCTTCAATAAGGACTTTCAAGTCAATCAAATCCGGACTATATTGCACATAACCTCGCTGCGAACGTGACCATGTCAGTAGATTTTGAACCAGTTTGAATACTTCATGAATACTGTTTTTAAATGTAACCAGATAACTTTTCTTCTCGTCTTCACTTATGTTATCGTAATCCTCTATCATAAATTCGGAGAGACCTAACAATGCATTAAAAGGTGATTTTAAATCGTGCGCAATGATGGAGAAAAATTTATCTTTTGTTCTGTTCGATTCTACTAATTCCTTTTCAATTTTCATCCTTTCTTCAATTTCATTTTTCAGATCATTATTTGCAATAACAAGTTTCTGGGTTCTGATCTGGACTTCATTCTCAAGTTTAAGATTCTGATTCTTAATGATTCTGAACCGTAACATGATGATAAATATTGAAGTTGAGGATATTAATAAAACGATCATTGCGATAAACCACCAACGTTGCCATACTGGAGGGATGACATGAATGATTAATTCGTTTCCTTCTTCATTCCAAACCTGATCGTTATTGCTGGCAATGATTTGCAGAGTGTAAGTGCCAGCACGCAGCTGGTTTAGTTCGATTGTATTTTTATACTGAAGATCAATCCATTCACCGGTATTATTGACCGAAAGCCGGTATGCGTATCTTGTTTTATCGGGTTTGTAATAGTTTAGTGCAGAAAATCCGATACTTATAATGGGTTCATTGTATTGTAAAGTTATTTCTTTGCGTTTGCTGATCGGTGGATTCATTTTTACAATTTCATTTCCTTTTTTTAAGAAAGTGATATGAATCCTTGGTTTTAGTGGATTATCATGGATTGATTCAGGATTAAAATAGGTTAATCCATCAATACCTCCAAAGTACATAATACCTTGATTGTCTTTAAAATAGGCTCCGCTGTTAAATTCATTTCCGGATAATCCATCCTGAAGATCATAGTTTCTGAAACTTTCAGCTTTCGGATTAAACTTACTCAAACCTTCATTGGTACTCAACCACAGATTGCCGTCTTTGTCTTCTAGGATTCCGTAAATAACATCATTTGGGAGTCCGTTTTCCTTTGAAAAAGTCTCAAATCTTCCATTTTTATCATCATACCTATTCAATCCTTTGTCTGTTCCTATGTAGATTTTTCCTTCCGAACTTTCGAAGATACAAAGTATGGAATTCGAGCTTATAGTTGATTCGTCTTCTTCAATATTTTTGAAAGGAACAAAATATCCATCCGGTTTGAATCTGACTGAAATTCCATCTCCCATACTCCCAATCCAAAGTCGTTTTTTAGAATCAAGCAACATCGCCCGCAATCTTCCGTACGGGATGAAATTTTTCGGATCACTGGAAGAAATGGACGTTACTTTGAATGTTTTACGATCGATATAGTTCAGAGCAATGTTCGTCCCAACCCAAAAACCATTCTGCCCATCCAGTACAACTGAATAAACACCTTTACCAACAATTCCGTTTGGAAAGGGTGTGTTTTCACTTATATTGCGTATGATCGCTCCGGTTTTTTTATTAATCAATAATAATCCACCGCCTTCATGGCATACCCAGAGTAATTTGTTATCCTGTAGATCAGGAAAAATAACATAAATCGGTCTTGTATTGAAATAATGATTTATCAGTTTGAGATTCTCATCAAATACACTTAATCCTCCATAACCACTTACCCAAAGAATGTTCTCCGAATCCTTATAAATAGATCTGATACTACTGAATGGAAGTCCTTCAAGCGAACCGCTGCTTTTAGTTATTGTCCGGAATTCTTTGGCGAATGGGAAATAGTAATTCAGTCCGAATCCATTGTCACCTATCCAGATGCAGTTGTTTTCGTCAATATGAAATGATTTATTGTTGAGCGAAAGAAGTCCTTTCGGATCATTTGGATTATAACTGAATAATTGAACATTTCTTGTAAAAACATTCATTAATTGTACACCTCCTCCATTGGTGCCAATCCAGACCGATGAATCATTATCCGATGTAATGGAAAGTACATACATAACATCAAGATTACGAAGTAGTTCATAATTTTTGTAATTTACATTTTCGACTTCAAATGTTTTAGGATTTAAAACGTAAATATAATTGCCAAATGTTCCAATCCAGATATTGGAATCGGCACCAATTGCCAGAGTTGTGATTTCAGGAATATTCGTAAGTTGATTGTTGGTGACAAATTCAGATACGTGATAGATTTTATCTGTCTGAAGATCAATATAATAAATACCGCTGATCTGTGTCCCAAACCAGATTCTGCCAATTCCATCATAAACAACATCAGTAATATTGCCCCATGGCAAGGCCGGTGTCAGTAAATCATTTGAAAATTCACTGATTTTGAAATTTTTCAGATCCAGTTTATAAATACTATTCTTTGAAGCGGCCCAGATAATGTCAGGGTTTTGATAACAAACTTTGTAAATTGTTTTTTTACCCAAGGCATTCGTATCACCCGGAAATAAATTCAGATACGAATTGAGTGTTGAATTATTCAAATCGAAGTATTGTAATGTTCCATCAAATGAACTGATCCATAATCTTTCATTGCCGTCTTCGACAATGGAAAGAATTAAATTGTTAGAAAGACTGCCCCGATCATTGGTTTTATGCCGGAATATTTCAATTGTACTTCCATCATATTTGTTGAGTCCGTCGTTGGTCCCAAACCACATAAAACCCCTGCTGTCCTTAAGGATACAATTAACGGTTCCCTGGCTTAATCCATCCTTTTTTGTCAGATGTTCGAAACTATAATTCTTTTGTGATATTACTGATAGATCAGATAGAACAATACAAATTATCAAAGTGATCTT
>CAJBPB010000013.1 GCA_903957365.1 uncultured Bacteroidota bacterium | reverse complement strand
TCCTCCAAGCAACGGTTCCTGACCAGACCGGGGGATCACAAATTTTTGTGTTTCGTAATTATGCTGTTTCCCGGAGGCATCTGCAATGGTTTCTTCATATTTATCATAACCCAATGCAATTGATTTCATATCATCTGCTAAAATTTTTTCGCCCAATTCATTTGGAAAAACCTCTAACATGGTTTTTCCAATCCAGGCGGAAGCATGAAAAGTATCGTCAAGATACTTGTTTACAAACAGTGTCCGGCCTTCATGGTCCTTTAAAAAAACTATGGCAGGTAAATAATCCATAAACAACGAAAACCTGTTTTCACTTTCCTTCAATGCATCAATAATTCGCCTACGCTCAGTAATGTCATGGTAATTAAGCAAAACACCATGAATAACTTCATCATTAATCAGGTTGGTAGCAGTAAGTTCGATGGGTTTATAACTACCGTCTTTGCATTTGTATTTGTATTCAACCGTTTTTGAGGCATTTTCCTTTTGTAAAATATCGAAGAATTCTAACTGAATTCGTTCTAGATCATCAGGATGTATTGTCAGCCAACCGTTTGTTCCAATCAGATCATCGGGTTTCCAGCCAAAGTACTTTTCAATATTCGGACTTTTGTATTGCATTATCCCATCAGCGCTCATTATCCCGATTACATCCGAGATATTTGTTATCATCGAACCAAGTTTCCTGTCGCTTTCGAGTAAAGCCATCGCGGCCCGCTTCTGTTCTGTAATATCCTGATGTGTACCTGACATCAGGAGAGGTTTTCCCTAATTATCCCATTCATGCACTCTTCCTCTGTCCAAAACCCATATCCATTCACCATTCTTATGTTGCATCCGCGATTCAAACGAATAATAGCCCAGTTTACCCGTGAAGTGCTTTTCCAATAATTCCCCGGATATTTTTAAATCATCGGGATGGGCAAATTTCATCCATGTTTCGATACTTACAGGTGAAATTTCATCCAGGGTATAACCCAGAATTTCGGCCCATTGTTCGTTAAAAATGACTTCGCCCGTTTGAATATTCCACTCCCAGGTACCTACGTTGGTTCCTTTGATAATGTCTGCCAGCCTCCTTTTTTCGTCAGCAAGTTCCTGGTAAAGCATTTTACGCTCAGTGATATCGATTTTGATGGCTATAAAGCTGGATATATTACCCTGGGAATCTAAAACAGGTGTGATGGTTTCCTCTTCATAATAAAGGCTGCCGTCTTTTCTTCGGTTTATCAGTTCGCCGCTCCATACTTTTTTGTTTAGTATCGTTTCCCAGAATTTTGCATAAAAATCCTTATCCTGCTTATCAGATTTTATAAGTTCACCCAGTGTCTTTCCGATAGCCTCGTCAACCGAATACCCGGTTAGTCTTGTGAAAGCTGAATTTACCCATTGAATACGGCCAGCAACATCGGTAATGATGATGGTTAATGCAAACGATTCGAAGGCAGCGCTTTGCATTTTAAGGGCAATTTCCGATGCTTTGCGTTTTGTAATATCACGGTATTGCCATAGGTGACCAAGAAGAATGTCATTGTTTTTAATGGGGATATAGTCTCTTTCCAGCACACGGCCATCAAGCAGATTCAGTTCATCATTTACAACAATTTCGCCTTTCAAAAGGATTTCATCAATATGTCTGATAAAACCTTCAGGGTCTTTCATCATGCGCTTACTTTCTTCAGAAGCAAGCACACAATCATATCCTTCCAATTGTTCAGGTGTGGCCTGAATATTAAAAAGATTGCAGAATGATTGATTAACCAATGTAATATGTCTGCTTTCATTTTCGAACAATGTTCCGGCCTGTAAGTTCTGAATCAGTGTACTTAGTTTCCTTATCGCTTCCTGCAGTTCATTTTCCGCATTTTTTTTATCAGTAATATCGCGGATAATCGCAAGCACTTCTTTATCAGAAATAGCAATAATCCTGTTTTCAAAATAACGGTCGTTCTCCTGAACCGCAAGCATATATTCGTATTGCACCACTTCACCGGTGGCAAAAGCTTTCTCAACGGCATGCATGGATTGTTCTGCCAGATCGGGAGGCAATACTTCACTTATCTTTTTGCTAACAAAAATCTCTTTGGGGATGTAAAGTGACGACTCGTTCTGGCTGTGGGAGTCCAGATAGGTGCCATCACGATTGATTCGGAACATCAGATCGGGCACAGCCTGGATGATGGCGCGGTTCTCGGCTTCGCTTTTGTGCAATGTCTCAATAGCAAGTTTCTCCTGTGTGATGTCGATAACCAGTGCCATATAACCCTGCAAGGTCCCGTTGTCATCAATAATTGAACTGTGGATAATTCTTACAGGAAACTTTTCCCCGTTCTTTCTAATCCAGGTCCACTCAGTCGTTTTATGAAACATGAATTTCAAAAGTGTGCCAAATATTTCCTCTTCAGTTGGATTGCTATGTGCGTTTTCTTCGATACACAGTTTTACTATTTCATCTTTGTCATGAAAAACGAGTGGCTTTAACACGCCAACGATCTCTTTAGCAGCATACCCGAGCATTTTTTCAGTGGCAGGATTAATACTTTGAAATAATCCATCTTTATCAGTGGTCATGATAGCCAGGGGCGCATTTGCCAGAATCGCATTTTGCAAACCTGATAACTCCATTATTTCCCGGGTTCGTTCTTCAACCCTTTTCTCGAGATGCTGGTTGGCGTGGTTTAATTGTTCCAGCGTATCTTTTAGTGCATTTTCTGCAATTTTTCGTTCGGTTATATCGCGGAGGATTCCGGTTATTTTTACTGGTTTGCCGCTGGCATCATACGAAAGTACTGAAGAAATTGCAACAGGTATTATTGAACCATCCTTGTTTTTTAACGATAACTCATAATCGTTCACTCTTTTCTGCTCAAATAATTTTGAAAAATAAATATCACGATCACCAGCGCTTGCATAAATCCCAGCAAATGATTGTCCTATCATTTCATTCCGGGTGAATTGTCCTTTGGTAATTTTTTCAATCGAAGGACTAACTTCAAGAAGTGTTCCATCCATTGAAGCCTCGAAATACACTTCCTGCACACTTTCGAATATACTGCGGTATTTTTCTTCACTTTCATGCAATGAAACTTCGGCGAGTTTGCGTTCGGAGATATCGAAACAATGACCAATGTATCCGACAAATTCCCCGTTGCTGTCAAAATTTGGCGTGCCCAGATCCATTATCCATCTGTATTCACCGCTTGAATGGCACAAACGGTATTCCATTTCGAACGGTTCCTGTTTGTCGAATGCAGCCACATAGGTTTCTACACATCTGTCAAAATCATCGGGATGAACACCCTCAGCCCATCCGTTACCCATCTCCTGTTCAAGAGACCTGCCGGTGAATTTCAGCCATGTTTCATTAAAATAATTGCATAGTTTATCAGTACCCGATGTCCATATCAGTGCTGAACCCGCGTTTGCTAAGTTCCGGTACTGAACTTCGCGCTCTCTCAGTTGCTTTTCAGCAGACTTTCGTTCGGTAATATCAATATTGCTCCCTCTGATTCCAATATATGTATTTTCATCATTAAAAACCGCCTGACAAACATGTTCTATATCCCGGGTTTGTCCTTCTCTGGTGATAATTCGGAAGGTGTGATAACCATGAGTTTGATTTTCCCTTGTTTCACGATGATGCGCAATATATTCCAACCTGTCATCAGGATGAATTATTTCTAGCAGTAATTCATTGTCATTAAGAAATTCATCGGCTGAATATCCGGTAATTTTCTTGCATGAGGGAGAGTGATGGATCCAATTACCATCTGCTCCTTCCCAAAATTCCCAGTTGTAGGCATTGTCGGCAACGATACGGAATTTTTCTTCCGAATTACGAATGACTTCCTCCGTTTTCTTCCGATCGGTGATATCAGTATGCGTTCCAACCATGCGAACAGGCTTTCCATCGCTGGTCCATTCCAGAACCTTGCCCCTGTCCAGGATCCACTTCCACGATTCATCCTTGCATAGTACGCGGTGTTCGGAAGTATAATCAGGCGTTTCCTGGCTGAAGTGCTGATTCAGCCTGAACATTACCGATTCAATGTCATCAGGATGAACGCGGGTTTGCCACACACTGATATTGCCTTCGAGTTCGTCAGGTTTAAAACCAATCATCTCTTTCCAGCGATTGGAGAAAAACACCTCGCCGGTAAGCATATTCCAGTCCCAGATGCCATCGTTGCTCCCTTCGATAGCAAATTGCCAGCGGTCCTCACTTTTTTGTAGCGTATGGTCTACCTTTCGTTTTTCGAGTATTTTATGCATTTCATTGGCAATGGCTTGTATCTGAACTACATCTGAATCGGTGTAATCAGAAGATTTATTGCCAACACCAAAAATCAACCTGACTTTTCCCTCATTTATAACCGGAACGCTCATGGTTCTGCCAACCGGAGAATGACCTTCGGGCAATCCTTTTTTATTTGGCGAGGTTGGATAATCATTGTAAATTACTGCTTTCTTTAGCCTTATACAATCGGCCCAGTTTCCTGCTTTTTCAATGGGGTAATGATTTTTATACGGGGTGTTACAGTTTTTCTTTGCTTCATCATTCCAGGTGGTCAGGATGATTTCCTGCTGGTTATCACTCACCTGGTGAAAGAACCCAATTTTGCTGTCGGTAATTGTAACGGCTATATCCAGCGCCTGATTAAAGAGTTCATAATCAGTAAGAACAGAAGCTTTGGCAAATAAATCAAGCAACAATGCATTCCGTTCAGCTTCTTTACGCAGCCCCAGCTCCATATTTTTACGATCGTTTATATCTCTGGCATTCCCCTCGAGGGCATATACTTCATTGTTTTCATCAAACAGTAAAACATTGCGCTGCTCGGTCCAGATTACCTTACCGTCCTTTCTTATCCAACGCAATTCAAGGGGCTCACCCTTACTGTACCGGGTCGTATTTTCGAGCAATATCCTGTCGTCGGGATGGACCAGTTTAAATCCCAGTTGCGGATCGTTGTAATGATCTTCAGGTGTATAACCCGTAATTGCAGTTACAGAAGGGCTTACATAGTCGAATTTTAATTCAGGCTTTAAAAGCAAACGATACACAATAGAAGGTGAGCTTTCGGCAAGTTGCCTGAACTTTAATTCGCTATTTTGCAGGGCCAGTTCTGCATTGATGCGTTCGGTTATATCCACAGCAATAATCAGGCTATACTTTCCGTCGTCGGAAAGATTACCGCTAATGTGGACATACAGAGCCTTATTGCCAATGGCATTCAAAGAAACTTCGCAATTTTGCGGGTTTTTGCTTATGAATGTTTTTGAAAGGAAACCGGTAAAAGTTTTTAAGGAATTCCGGGTAATAAAACGTGTAAAGCTTTTATGGATCAGGCTTCCGCGATCCCGTCCAAGCATCTTCGCTCCTGCAAGGTTAAGCTCTGTTATGGTTCCATCGGCCGTCAGGTTAAAATAGGCTGAAGGAGCAAAATCGAAAAGGTTTGTATATTTTTCTTTGTCAAGGGCCTCCTGCAGTTTAGCCCTGGAGAGTTCGTCCTTCTGAAGTTCGAGTTCTATCTGATGAACTTCCAATTCGTGAATAAGCCTGAGCATTTCAGTTTCCATTGCCTGAAGACTACCTTCTTTGTCTTCATTCAATTTTAGCTGCTCTTCTACCTTTTGGCGAAGGAGATCAACTTTAGATTTGTGATGTGTATTTTTCATAAAATACTGGCTTTCATTAGGTAATTGATTAACTAGTTTGCACAATTACATCTTTATCATAATTTTCTTTTTTGTTCGCTAAAGCCTATATTTCAGCGATAAAGCAAAGGTTAAACCTGATTGAAATATTTTCTTAATAACGACACCAATTCTTCTTTGACAATGGGTTTTTCAATATAATTATTACTGCCCGAATCGATTGCCATCTGCCTGTCACCAACGTTGGCAAAGGATTGTGCTATGATAATAACATCCTTGTTAAACTGCCGAATCCGGCGAATGGCCTCGTACCCGCTCCTGTCAGGTAAATTAATCTCTATCAGAATCAGATCAATGTCAGTGTTATTTTGACATGCCTTCGCTGCTTCATCACCAGTTTTTGTATGAATAATTTCACGGCTGTATTTTTTGACTATCACTGAAATGAGTGAATCAGATATTACATCGTCCTCAGCGATTAATATTTTCAGTGGTTTCATTTCTTCAGGCAAAAACTCAGCGGCCTGAGGTGTGATATGGGGCATGAATTTGTCTTGCGGTTCATGCTGTTGATTCTGTGATTCAGCGTTGTAAGGGATGGTAAAATAAAACGTTGAGCCTTTACCCTCTTCGCTCCCAACCCAAATACTGCCTCCGTGTTTTTCGATAAAGTCTTTGCAAAGGAGTAATCCCAAACCGCTGCTGGGTTCATTATCGGTACCTCTGCGGTTATTCTGAACATCGAGCCTGAATAAATTACCGACCCTTTTAGCACTCATCCCAATACCTGTGTCTTTTATTGCTATTTCAACAAAATTGCCCGGCACCAGCTTTGCGGTAATATTGACTTTCCCTCCTTTGAAGGTATATTTCACGGCATTGGATGTCAGATTACGAATGATTGACGCGAGCATATACCGATCGGCTGAAACTTCCAGATGGGCAGGAATTTCATGACTGATTTCAATTCCTTTCCTGTGTGCCATATCCAGCACCGGTAGCAAGGTTTCATTAACCAGTGGCATTAACATAACTGATTCAGGATTAAACATAGTGTTGCCCTGTTGCATCCTTGACCACTCCAGTAAGTTTTCGAGCAGCCGGAAGAGATTGGCCGCGGAATCTCTCATATTTATTGCTATCTTTTGAATTTCTTCCTGTGATAAGTCTGGCAATTCATCAGCCATCAATTCCGACAATCCTAAAAATCCATTGAACGGACCGCGTAAATCGTGCGAAATAATGGAAAAAAATTTGTCTTTCGTCAGGTTAAGTTCGTGCAATTCTTTGTTTTTCAGGTCAAGAAGCAGGTTCATGGCTTGCTGTCTGCGACTGTTTCTTTTATTAACCAACAAGAGTAGTATGACAAGCAGAAGAATTCCGCTGGCAGTGATGATGTAAAAACCCTGGATAAGGATTGTCTTCTGCTTGATCTCATTGTTCTTTTGTAACAACAGGTTCTCGTTTTCTTTGTGTTCCAGTTCCTTCCTGAAAACTGCATCGGCCACTTTATGCTTCACTGCTTGATTCCCAAGCGTATCCTGTAACAAAGAGTACCTTACATTATATTCAAACGCTGCTTTGTAGTTTCCCTTCTTTGCCTCAATATCCCCCAAGTTCTTACAGGCTATTTTTTCATAAGTCACAAATTTCTGTTCCTCCGCCAGCTGAAGTCCGCTTTTTGTAAATTCCTCTGCTTTAGCAAGGTCTCCCTGATCAAGATAAACTCCTCCCATGTTCACCAGTAAAGCGGCACGTTGCTGGTTCCGGTGGGGTATCAGAGGTGATTGAAATGCAAGATTGTAATATTCAAGGGCCTGACTGGCATTCTTTTGCGCAAAGGCAATACTGCCGAGGTTGACTAATGCCATCAAACGGGTATCTTCCACTTTGTTTTCCTCTGCCATTTGCAGTGCCTTTGTCAGAAAAATCAGGGCTGAATCATGGTCTTCCTTCACTTGAAAATATAAAAGCCCCATATTCAGAAAAACAGCCATTTCGAGTTTGATGTCTCCAAGTTGTTTATTGATATTAAGCGCCGTTTGATATGAATTCACTGAATTATCAAAATCATTAAGGTCAAAGTAAATCATACCGAGCTTGATATATGAGTTGGCCAGGAAAGTGTTCATGTTTTTGGCTTCATATATCTTTTGTGCCTCAAGGGTGTTTTGAATGGCTGTGATATAATCGCCTTTATTGAATTGAACCGTGGCAAGGTCGGAAACAGCCTGCGCGTATCGGCTCTTGTCTGTCAGTATTTTTGCGCTATTGACAGCCATTGTTTGATATTTTTCAGCGCTGTCGGAAACCCCCAGCACTCCGTAATAAATTCCAAGGTTGCTTAAAACCATTGTTTCCAGGTCATTGTTATTAACCTCAACTGCCTTTTCAAGTGCCTTGTGAAACGCAGGAATGGCCAGATCAGGTTTATTCTGAAACCAATAACAGGCCGCCATAGCGTTGATGCCCTTGATAATCCCGAAACTGAAATTGATTTTATCTGAGATAGTCAATACCTGCCGGCATATTTTTAAAGAGCTGTCGAGATCTGTCGGAAAAAAAATACGGTTATATTCGAGAAGCAACTTTACTTTATTCGTGTCCTCATGGACTGATAAAGTCAGAAGGTGGGCTAAACTATCGGCTGCTGATTGCTTTTGTTGCGAATAACCTGCAAACGCCGCAAAAAACAGTGATATCAATATCAGGAAGCGGTTTATCATGACCAAAAATGTAAATGCATTATAATTATCCTGTAATCCCCTGCAGGAATCTCACCTGACTAAATCATAAAAAACAGGAAATATTTGTTATTCATGAATATTCAACCATTTTATCCGAGCAATAAAAGTGATCAAATGAATATTCCGGTTACAGTGTGCGATTAAATCCGGACTAGTTAATCCAATTTTTAAATAGTCTTTTCATAAACAAAAGTAACAAAGAAACACTCAAAATCAACAAAGTTGCAGAATAATAAAAATAACATCTCCATTTATGCCAATAAGGACACATCCGACTGATCTGAACAATCCCGGCCAGTGCTATTTCTTTTTAAAATCAATAAAATTATATCCGAACCGACTACAGATATCTTGTATAGTACAAGCTTTTCATTACGGACTTCTGTTAATTGGTGCTTCAGCAGATTCCGTTTATTAATTCAGGACTTTCGGGGGGCCTTTCAGCCTGATGTATAAAATTGTATTCTTTTAGATCTGATATTATGCTTTTTTTGTCGATTGTTATCCCGAGATCCATAAAATTAACTGGGGTTGTATTAAAATCGAAAACGCCTCAGTTCAGGGCGGTTCTGATACGTTCAATATAAACTAAAGCAGAAATAATAATCGGTTATATGGTCAGACACCAAGTAAATCAGGACCATCCATTACAGTCATTTTGATTTAACGGTTGAGGGCTTGCTTACCATTAAATGCAAATATAAATTCATATTCCTGCTGCCGGACTTTCTGTCTGAGATATTCCAAGATCAGAATATAAAGTTCGGTTTCATCATCTGCAACGAGAATTTTAGTTATGATTTATCATGGCTATTGTAAACATGAGTCCGATCATAATCAAATCTTTTAACTGCAGCCACAAACCAGCCCCCAAACCTTCGGTAATTTCACCTCCGATTCTATGATGCTTGAGTAAAATTACCGACACGAAGAACAAGGGCAAAATGATAAAACTCAATTTCCCTGTTTGCTTGTGGATCGAGAATTTCTTTTTCCTGATAAGTATTGGCTGAACAATTAATAGTGCTATCCATAAGGATGCCATTGCAAAATGAAAATGAAAATAAAAATTGAAGTCAGCTGTACCATGAATGAATTTTGAAAAGTAGGTTGGCCAAAAACCTAAAAATGCCAGAGTTAATAAACCCAAGGCAAAATATCCGGCATTATCGAAGTTGATTTTTTAAACTTTTATTGAGATAGTTTCTTTCATTTTTATTGAAGTTTGATTGTTTAATGCTTACTCTATTCAGTTTTCAGCTTTCCCATATTCTTTATAGTCATTTTTAGATTTTACGCTTGTTTCTTATATGACGTAAACGTTGGAAGCTACACGCAGGAGTGGATTATTCGGCTACGCCTTATGAAAGCGCTTCGCTTTGTTGCGGGTCACGTATCTGCGGGATCGAGCCGAAAAGCAGCCCGACGAAGGAACAATTATTTCTACCGGTTTGAGTTTGCCAGCCATTTCATCAATTTTAATCTGATTCAACTCAAGCCCAGCAACAGCCTTTGAATGCTTATCAAATCCTAGAAACTGTATGACTATTAGCATTAAACCTGCAAAAACAGCAAATGCAAGCACCACATATTCCCATGTCACAAATGATTTTAAAGGCCCAAGCAAAGCCGCGCCAGATGCGAGACCCAGGTTAGAAATGGCCATATATAAAGTGAACTGCGTTGCAGATATTCTTTTCCAGCAAAGTTGCATGGCGGAAGCAAACACAGCAATGGTTGTAAACACGAGCAGGGTGTAAAACAGTCCAATGAAGCCAATAAAGATATACTGGTTCTGCCAATAATCTCTGAGAAAGAATGCTGACACTACCAATAAGATAAGTAAAACCAGATAAATGCTCATCATCCGCACTTTTCCAAAAAAATCAATGAGGGCACCTGCCACAAACATTCCTAAAATGCCTGAAACCAGCTTTATCACAGCAAAAGTCTGCGAATAATCAGCATCGGTCCAGCCCAGTTCCTGTACAGTAAAAACAGGCAGCATGGCGTCAATTAATCCCCTGCCTATGGAAAAACTAAAGGCAGCAACCCCCATAATGAGGCTCACAGGCAATATAAATACCTTGATCAGGCTTGCAAAAAGCTCCCTGAAGCTTTGTACCTGTATGCATGCGGTAGTTTTTGAAGCTTCTCCTTTGGTCCATGGCAACAGTTTTTCGCCGGGATTTTCTTTTAACAAAAGAGGGATTAACAATATCAGAAACACGAACAATGAAAAAAATGCTATGGCGTGAAAGAAACTGTAAGCATTGATGATGGCTATTCCTATAGCCACTGAGGCCGCAATTCCTATGGTTTTTGAACCCCACATCAAACCATTGGCCCTTGCCTGCTGATCTGCAGGAAGTATTTCGATGGCCATTCCGTCAACAGCAATATCCTGAAATACGGCAAACAAGCCTATAAAGAAGCCAAAAAGTTTGAGCATAAACATATTATTCAGTGGATCTCCAATAAAGGCCATCGACAAAAAGCTGACCCCCAGCCCCAGCTGTCCGAACAGAATCCAGGGCCGCCTCCTGCCCATTGCAAGGAAAGTAAACCTGTCCATTAAGGGTGCTGCCAAAATTTTTAAGCTCCAGGGTAAGATACAAATGGCCACAAAAGAACCTATTTCGACTGCGCTTTTCCCGTTCATGGCAAGCCATGCAGGTATTCCAAACCTCAATAAGCCTTCAGGTAAACCTTGTGCAAAATACAAGGCAGAAAAAGTTAAATAGCGTAATGGTGAATTCTGCGATAATGCAGGGAACGTACCTTCTTCTGTTCGCTTAAAGGGATTGTATGTGTCAGGTTGTTTCATGAATATTTAGCGTTTTAATAAGCATTCATTATATCGGGTTAATGCTTTGTATGATGATCAAATAGTAGTATTATCTATTAAAAATATGGTTTACTCACGGATCAGAAAAGGTTATTTCAAACACCTCCCCATTGATAAAAACTTGTATTTACTTCACCTTCAGCGTAGCTCCAATCTGGTTTTAACCTCATTCCACCTTCTTTTCTCCATATGAAATCCATGGCATCAGCAACATCAATCTTATTTTGAATTTTGATAAGCAAAAGGACCTGGTCCTCCAATTCCACTTTTCCGATCGCGGATATAATGTTCTGGACAAGGAGTGCATTTTGTATGACTTCTGCCTGACGCTGATGATAAGTGGCCCAGACAATTCCATGACTGCCGGAAATCAGGTCTTTTTCATCGAAATGGATTATAATACCGAGTGGAGTTCCCGCCGGCAGGTCAGGGATGTTTTTATTGCTCAACGACTTCCATGAAACAGAGATACCCGGATGAAGAATTATTTCTCCATCCGGATTGAATATCCCTATTTTATTGATGAGTTTCAAGTTTATTGAGATTGGGTTTCCAATTTGCTTCAACATACTGCATGAGGATTGATTTTGTGATATCAATCTCCTATAAGGATGAGAAATAGCGAGCCGGTCTGTCGTCGGGACCACAAGCTGAAAAAAATGCAACAGCAAATAGCAGAAATACTATCTTTTTCATAAATAAATAAGTTAATTAATTATTAATGAATCAATTAATATTATTTCGATGGCGGATTATGGCTCAGTTCTGTATCACGTTTTAAAATGTATGACCAGGAATCCTTCACTGATTCACGTAATTCTGCCTGCAGCTGATTTCTGCTTTCCTTTCCGTTGGCCTTTTCATATATATCCCACACATTGTCCCTGTCGACATCCATAGCTGAAAAGTTTGCAAATGGTGTTGCCACAAAAAAATCAGCAGCATCCTTACTACCACCCATGAGGCTGTACCAATAACCACGCGGTGATCCTTCAGCCTGTTTAGTAGCATCCGTTAATAGTTTTACGATTTCTTTGAATTTTGTCCCGTTATTTACCTGCCATGAGGTTACCCATAACACCATGTCCGCATTAGGATAGGCTTTACTGTTATCAGGCATAAACCTGGCAAAATTATCTTCAGAAGTTTCAATATGCGGATTGATCTGCTCTCTGGCAATAGTCAGACAGTTTTTTCCTGCTTCATCCGTTTCATCCATTTCTGCCCAGTTAGCCATTCTCGAAGTTAAAATATAAACATTTCCCTCGCCATTCATCCTGTGCCAGATACTCCAGGTCCAGTCACCTTTGCTTTCGATATAACATTTTTTCCAGGCTTTTATTCCTTCACGGAATTGCTCATCATGACCAGGCTTTATGGTGAATTCGGTCATCGAAAGCAGGAACCCTTTTTCTATTTCCTGCGCCTGGACTTTATTGCTCACAAATATTGAAAAGGCGACAATCAACAATAAGAAATTAGCATTGAGTAATCTGATAGTTTTCATAGTTTTTTTTAATTTAATAAATGCCTACTCTATGTTTGAGGATTTTCAGCTAGCTCCTTTGTTCATTCGAACGGGGGCAAAAATACTTTGCCAAAGGAGTAAAAGAATAGGATTTTCATTCCAAAGTATTGGATTTTTTCTGCAAATATGTCTGAATATCAGAATAATGCTGACCAGACAATAGAAATGAAGTGTTTTTTAGATCTCAGAAATTAAGGATAGGGAATAAATGAAGAAATTCTAAATTGAATCGGCGTATTCGGAGGGGCTGCCCCCAAATTGTTTTTTGAACGCCCTTGAGAAATACGCATTGTCGGAGAAGCCCACAGTGTAACAAATTTCAGAAACCGAACCGGCTTTTTGCTTCAGCAAGCCTGCTGCCCGTTGCAACCGGAAAGATCGGATCAGCTGACCCGGTGGCTGATCAATCAGTGCATTGAGTTTACGGCTTAGCTGGGTAACACTCATGTTTACATTTTTCGCAAGCATTTCCACTGAGAATTGCTCATCTCCAAAATTTGACTCAATGGCCTGTATAATTTTTCCTAAAAACACCTGATCAGCCGAGTTAACGCTAACCTCAGAAGGCTTGATGAACATCGATTTACTAAATTGCTTCCGTAGTTGAAGACGCTGGTTGAGAAGGTTAATAACGGTTGCTTTCAGTTCTTTCGCGCTGAAAGGTTTGGTCAGATATGCGTCAACACCAGATTCAAGACCAACAATTTTATCATCAAGACCACTTTTGGCCGTTAACATAATCATCGGGATATGGCTTGTTTTTTCATCCATTCTGATGGCTCTGCAGAACTCAAATCCATCCATTTTAGGCATCATGACATCAGTAACAATCAGATCAGGAATCTTTTCCCGGGCCATTTGTAAACCCTGCTCACCCTGTTGCGCTTCAAGGGTTTGGTATTCGTCTTCCATTTGTTCGCGAATATATGCGCGCACATCACTGTTATCCTCAACAATGAGGATGATTTTTTTATCACCCTTCAGGAGCTGGTTTTCAAAAACAACTGCCTCTGCAGTACTTATATCAACAGAATCGGCAGGTAATCCATAAGTCTTGTTTACAAGTGACATTGTATCTGAAACCGGATTCGTAATTCCATTTACACTCTCAAAAGGAAGCGTAACAATAAATTCAGTCCCAAAACCTGCATGGCTGTTTACCCTGATATTTCCTTTGTGCAAAAGAACCAGTTCTTTTGCCAATGCAAGACCTATTCCTGTTCCTTCATGTTCGCGGGTATTTGAATCATCCACCTGGTAAAAACGATCAAAAATATTCTCCAGTTTATCCTCCGGAATACCGCATCCTGAGTCTTTTACACATATTTCGATTGAACGCTCATCTGCAAAACCAACCTTTACTATTATTTCTCCGTTTTTCTGGGTAAATTTGAAAGCATTGGATATCAGGTTGTAAAATACCTTTTCCATTTTACCTGTATCAAAAAACACAACAATCTTTTCCGAAACAGACTCGAATGTAAATGCAATCTTTTTATCTGCAGCCAATGATTCGAACGAGAAGAAAAGATTTTTGAGAAAAGAAACAATGTTATTATTCTCAGCGTAAAGTTCCATGCTGCCTGCTTCAAGTTTCGATAGATCGAGTAACTCATTGATGAGTTTGAGCAACCGTCGTGAATTACGATTGGCAACCTGAAGCTTCCCCTTTTCACGGTTGTCGATGCCTGAAGACATTACGCTTTCTATCTGCCCGAGAATCAGGGTCAGCGGTGTACGGAATTCATGCGAAATATTGGTATAGAACTGTGATTTCATCTGGTCGAGGTTCCGTAAAGAATCGCTTTTTACCTTTTCAAGTTTTAGCTGATTACGCAGACGTATTCTGTTTAACTCGTAACGTCTGATTCGTAAAAGTATCAGAAGAAAGGCCAATACATAGCTGAGAACAGCCCACCAGGTGAGCCACCATGGCGACAGGACTTCGAAACTATATGCGATTGGATCACTCCAGACACCATCCGGGCTTCTGGCCTTAACCTTGAAAGTATATTTGCCTTTTGGAAGATTCCGGTATTCGGCAGTTGATTTCCTGCCCGACACACTCCATTGGTTATCAAAACCCTCAAGGATATATTGATACTGTATTAAAAAAGGCCTCGTTGTTTCGATGCCGACAAAATCGAAACCGATAGTATTCAATGAAAAAGGCAACACCAGGTTCTCCGGAATTGAATGAAAACGCCTGATGCCATCGAAACGAATTGAATTGAACCTGAATAGCATTGAGTCACGTTCTGAATCGCTCAGTTTTCTTTCAAAAACGCTTAACTCATCATGAACAAAAGCAGGCACATCAACTGAAGTTTCGTTATCAGCATCATCGTTGGATTTTGCCTTTTTAAGACTTTGCCATCCGATATTTTCATTGTTGATTCTGATCTTTTGTATCAGCACATGAGGCGCAGCTGTTGTTTTCCGCACTTTTCTGTAGTCAAAGCGCACCAGCTTATCACCTGTTCCCAACCAAATAAAACCCCTGCTATCAATAAGCATACTGTAGTTATTGCTGACATCTTTAATTGGATAGCCGGTTTTCTGGTTAAAAACTTCAATTCCATGCCTGGCAATTTTATTATCATCACCCAATCCTCCTTTAAGCACGGTTAACCCATTACTTGTTCCAATCATGATATTGCCTTCATTATCTTCAAGGATGCCATACACTACATCGTTGGCAAGCCCGTTGGCTGTATTGAAATTTTCAAAAATGGTTTCATCTGTTTGGGCATAATTATTTTTACTTAGTTCTTCCAGCTTACTTTTTCTGATAACTGAAACGCCTCCACCCCAACTTCCGATCAAAAGATTACCAAACCTGTCTTGCGTTACAATTGACAATTTGTTGTCGGGGAGCCCCTGTTCTTTAGTGAAATTGATAAATCTTTTGCCGTCAAACCTGCTTAGCCCACCCCTTGTCGCCAGCCAGATCACGCCTTCTTTGTCTTCATGGATATTCCAAACGGTATTATTCACCAATCCCTGTTCGTTGTTAAAATTGACAAATCCATTGCCATCAAACCTGCTGAAACCTCCTTCGTAGGTGCCAACCCAGATATTTCCTTTTCGGTCTTCTTTCAGACTTATGACATTATTTTTTACCATTCCCTGCCTGGTTGTGAAAGTGGTAATTGATTTCCCGTCGAACCGACTCAGTCCGTTGCCAGAGCCAAACCAAAGATGACCATTTTTGCTGAAGATCATTGTCATGGCGTCATGTACTGACAACCCCTGTGCAGATGTGTATTGAATGAATGCATCGTTATTGGGTATGAGCCTGTCGAACTCCAGTTTTGTAATACCATTTTCCTGAACTCCAAACCAAAGATTGCCATCAGGATCTTCAGCCATTGAAAAAGCCGCCTTACCTATGAGTCCTTGGTTTTGAGTGTATTCTAACGTATTAATTCCCTCAAACCGACTCAATCCACCACCGATTGTACCAAACCAGATGCTTCCGGCATCATCTTCGGTAATACAAATGACGCTATTGTTAACCAATCCCTGTTTGGATGTTAAATTAAAGAATGAAGCATCATCTTTTCGGAAT
>CAJBPB010000012.1 GCA_903957365.1 uncultured Bacteroidota bacterium | reverse complement strand
CGCTCTGAAAAAATCAGTCTTAATTCAAAATGCAGAATGCAAATTCAAAATGCAATAGTTGAATTCAGAAAGCCCCCATTTTTGTGGGTTTGGGGGCAAGACATTAATTCAAAATGCAGAATGCAAATTCAAAATGCAATAGTTGAATTCAGAAAGCCCCCATTTTTGGGGGTTTGGGGGCAAGACATTAATTCAAAATGCAGTATGCAAAGGTATAATGCAAATATTTTGCAAGATAGCTGCCTGGGACATTTCAGAATAACCTGATGGTGACAAATTTTAAGACTCTGTGAAATTCATTTTAAAACTCTGTTGAACTTTGTGGTTAAAAACCATGGATGCGTACGCGTGTTTGCTCAGTCAGAATTAAAATGAATACGGGATTTTTTAATTCAGATTTCTTATTTCCATCATCTACCTATATTCCGGCTTTAACGTTGGGAAGTCATGAAATAAATGTCATCAGCAATTCAAAATCCATGATAGCTTGTTTTAAACAGATCGATAAAATCCTATCTTTGCAGTAATTGATAAATTGATATAAAAATCCATTTAACTTATTGCCTGATAGTTAATTATAAAATATTGCAATAAGGAGAATTTAATAATTGACACAATGAGCGTAGATGTACTTTTAGGACTCCAGTGGGGAGATGAAGGAAAAGGAAAAGTGGTGGATGTTTTAACACCAGCCTATGATGTGGTTGCCAGATTTCAGGGCGGCCCGAATGCCGGCCACACCATTGAGTTTGGCGGTAAGAAATTCGTTTTGCACACCATTCCTTCCGGTATTTTTAATCCTGATTGCATCAATTTAATTGGAAATGGGGTCATTATTGATCCGGCAATTCTGCAAAAAGAGATTGTAAATCTTGAATCAAGTGGTGTGACGGTCACAAAACACTTGTATGTTTCACGCAAGGCGCATCTGATATTACCCACTCACAGGTTGATTGATGCCGCCAGTGAAGCTTCGAAAGGCTTACAAAAGATTGGTTCAACCCTCAAGGGGATAGGGCCAACCTATACTGACAAAACCGCCAGAAACGGAATACGTGTCGGTGATGTATCCTCTCCTGATTTCCTGGATAAATACAACACATTAAAGAATAGACATTTACAGATTGTTTCTCAATATGGTTTTGATTATTCCACTCATCTGATTGATGGTTCAGATTTCGAATCGTATGAGAAGAAATGGTTCGCATCTTTAGAACTTTTAAAGCGTTTGAACCATGTTGACAGTGAATATTTCATCAATGAGTTGCTGCAACAAGGAAAAAAGGTTCTGGCAGAAGGTGCGCAGGGCTCGTTGCTTGATGTGGATTTCGGCAGTTATCCATTTGTCACTTCCAGCAATACAACCATTGCCGGTGTTTGTTCAGGTTTAGGAATTGCGCCGTCAAAAATCGGAAAAGTATATGGTATTTTTAAAGCATATTGTACACGTGTGGGCAGTGGACCCTTCCCGACAGAATTAACCGATGCTGACGGTGAGAATATGCGTAAAACAGGCAATGAGTTTGGCAGCACAACAGGCCGTCCGCGGCGATGTGGCTGGATTGATTTACCTGCGCTTCAGTATGCGATTATGCTCAATGGTGTTACTGATCTTATTATGATGAAAGCGGATGTGCTGGATGGTTTTGAAAACATTAAAGCCGCTGTCGCCTATCATTTTGGAGGAAAGGAAATCACATATATTCCCTTTGACGCGGAGGATGGTAAGCTTAAACCTGTTTATCAGGAGATTAAAGGTTGGAATTGTAAAGTGACCGAGTTAAAGGAAAAAGATGCTTTACCGCTTGATCTTGAGAACTATATTCGTTTTATCGAGCGTAACACAAATACTCCGGTAACGATCGTTTCTACCGGTCCTGACCGTACACAAATCGTTTACAGATAAAATACAGAGTCCTGCTGAAAAAAGAAATCCCCTGAGAACATATAGTTTTCAGGGGATTTTTATTCTATTTGGGAATGATTACAGTTTGCGGGATACTTCTTTTTCAGTGTATCCTTCCACGATATCTCCAACTTTCAGATCGTTGAATCCATCAATATTCAATCCGCATTCATAACCGGACGCAACTTCCTTCACGTCATCTTTGAAACGTTTGAGTGAACCCAGTGCGCCTGAATAGATAACAATCCCGTCGCGGATGAGTCGGATGCGTGTGTTGCGGCTGATTTTACCATCAAGTACCATACAACCGGCAACGGTGCCAACTTTTGTGATTTTGAATACTTCTCTGATTTCGATATTACTTGTGATAACTTCTTCGATCTCAGGTGAAAGCATTCCTTCAATAGCCGATTTAATTTCTTCAATAGCTTGATAGATAATTGAATACAAGCGGATGTCAATCTCTTCATGCACAGCCAGTTTGCGGGCCTGCATGGAAGGACGAACCTGGAATCCGATCACGATGGCATTGGAAGCCGAAGCAAGCAATACATCTGATTCACTGATTGCACCCACTGATTTGTGGATAACATTTACCTGTACCTCACGTGTTGACAATTTGAGCAATGAATCTGACAATGCCTCTACTGAACCATCCACGTCAGCTTTGACGATAAGATTGAGTTCCTTGAAGTCACCGATCGCGATACGACGGCCAATTTCATCCAGTGTGATATGTTTCTGTGTGCGTAATCCTTGTTCACGCTGCAATTGCTGACGTTTGAAAGCAATATTTTTTACTTCTTTCTCGTCGCTCATTACATTGAATACATCACCAGCCTGCGGTGCGCCGTTTAATCCGAGCAACAGCAACGGAGTTGCCGGGCCGGCTTCTTTAATCTGCACATTGCGTTCGTTAAACATGGCCCTTACTTTTCCGTAGGTTGAACCGGCAAGTACAATATCTCCGTTTCGCATGGTTCCATCCTGCACAAGAATCTTGGCAACATATCCGCGTCCCTTGTCGAGGGATGATTCGATGACAGTTCCTTTGGCGAGTCGTGTAGGATTACCTTTCAACTCGAGTATCTCTGATTCAAGTAATACTTTTTCAAGTAATAAGTCGATTCCTTTTCCTGTTTTGGCTGAAACTTCCTGACATTGGTATTTGCCACCCCAGTCTTCAACAAGGATATTCATATTGGCCAGTTGTTCACGGATCTTCTCGGAATTTGCACCTGGCTTATCAATTTTATTAAACGCAAAAACGATGGGCACATTGGCTGCCTGCGCATGGTTAATGGCTTCTTTGGTCTGGGGCATTACACTGTCGTCAGCTGCAATCACGATAATTGCAACGTCAGTTACCTGGGCACCACGGGCACGCATAGCAGTAAATGCTTCGTGACCAGGTGTATCGAGGAATACAACTTTTTTTCCACTTTCATTGAATACCTCATAGGCTCCGATATGCTGTGTGATACCACCGGCCTCACCTGCAATAACGTTGGCTTTACGGATAAAGTCGAGTAAAAGTGTTTTACCATGGTCAACGTGGCCCATCACAGTAACGATCGGAGCACGTTCTCTCATATCTTCAGGACGATCAGCTTCTTCATGTTCAGCAATCGCTTCCTGAACGTCGGCACTGATAAACTCAACCTTGAAACCAAATTCTTCGGCTACGAGTGTAAGTGTTTCAGCGTCGAGACGTTGATTGATTGAAACGAACAGTCCAAGGCTCATACAAGTAGCGATAACACGATTCACCGGCAGGTTCATCATGGTAGCCAAATCATTGGCAGTTACAAATTCAGTAACCTTCAATACAGCTTTATCCTGTTCATTACGGGCCATTTCTTCCATCATCGAACTGGAAGCAGCATCACGTTTATGTCTTCTGTGCTTCGATGTCTTTGATTTACCGGTAGGCGACAAACGGGCGAGTGTTTCCTTGATCTGGCGCTGGATATCTTCTTCTGTAACCTCAACTTTTTCTTCACGACGAGGAGGCAAGACAGGTTTTCCTTTGTGCGGATGTGGCCTTGATTGTCCCTGGCCTTGACCCTGTCCCTGACCCTGATTGGGTTGCTGAGGTTTATTTTGTGTATCAGTAGTTGTCGTTGTGGTTGTTCCGGCACCTTCCTGTTTGTTCTTAATACGTTTTCTTTTTTTCTTCTTCTGAGCAGAAGAAAGTTTCTCCTCCGCTGAAGATGCGACCGGTTTTGCTTTTGCTTTCCTTGGGTCAGGTAATTCAATATTACCAAGAATCTTCACCCCTTCTAATTTTCTGACCTCGGTAGGCATAAAATTAATCGGCCTTTCGATATTACCGGATGAGGTATAAGTAGTTGGTGCAGCTGGGACAGCAGGTGTTGGCGTTGCAACCGGAGGTATTACTTCCGGCACAACTGCTGCGGGAGGCTGAATGATTGGTGCAACCGGTTCAATCCTGCTCGATTTGGCTGTTTTCGCATCTTTGTCTCTGACCTGTTTGCGTTCTTCAGCCTCTCTGATACGCTGTGCTTTCGACTTGCGATCAGGTTTTGTCCGCATATTCAGATTATCGAGATCGATTTTACCTAAAATCTTCAGATCACCTTCGCTGGAAGGGTTATCAGTGAAGTTTTCATAATCGTAAACTATTGGCTCTCTGGTAGAGGGATCCACTTCAACGACTGGTGTAACTATTTCAGCGACAATCTCTTTGGCCGGTTCAACTTGTATCTGGGCCTCAATAACAGGTGCTACGGGTTCAGGAACCTCAACAGGTCTGACTTCAGCAATTACAGGAGCTGGTTCAGGTTCTGTTATTTTTGGCTGTATGGGTTCAACCTCAACAGCAACGGTTTTTTGTACTTCAACCTCAGCAGGTTGTATAACCGTTTTAACGGGTGCGATGTCCTGACTTGTTGAAGGTTTCTCAACTTTGAGGGTACGCGAGTCAGCGAATGAGGTGTTGACGTTTTTGATAATCAACTCCTGGTTATCACTGTCTTCCTCATCATCAAAACTGTAGTTCTTTTTTGTAACTACTTCAGCAGTAATTGTTTTACGGCCACCATGTTCAATACCGAGTTTCTGTGAAACTTCTTTTACCTGTTTCTCAGACTGGTATTCCTTCACAATCAAAGCAAACATTTCAGGTGTTAGCTTTGTGTTCGGGTTTGGGTCAACACTGTGTCCTTTTTTCGATAGAAACTCAACTATAGTTGAGGTTCCAACGTTGAACTCTTTTGCTGCTTTGCTAAGACGAATGGGAATTATTGAGCCTTCTGTCATATTCAAGCGAATCGGGTTTATTTAGATAAATATTTGATGCAAAATTACGAAAATTATTCAAATTCAGCCTTTAACACGCGGATTACCTCCTGAATTGTTTCCGTTTCGAGATCAGAGCGTCGAACTAGTTCTTCTACACTCAGATTAAGTACACTTTTAGCGGTATCACATCCGATATTTTTCAAGGTATCGATAATCCACTGTTCGATCTCATCATTAAATTCAACCAGATCAACGTCCTCCATTTCACTGTCAGTGTCACGGTACACGTCAATTTCGTATCCTGTCAGCCTTCCGGCCAGTTTAATATTAAATCCTCCTTTTCCGATGGCAAGACTTACCTGATCAGGTTTCATATACACTTCGGCACGCATATTCACGTCATCAAGTGTGATTGAACTAATTTTAGCAGGACTTAATGCTCTGGAAATGAAAAGAGAAGGATTGTTTGTGTAGTTGATAACGTCGATATTTTCGTTCTTGAGCTCGCGAACGATACCATGAATACGTGAACCTTTCATCCCGACACAGGCACCGACAGGATCGATACGGTCATCGTATGATTCAACGGCAATTTTAGCGCGCTGTCCTGGTTCGCGGACAATTCTTTTGATTGTAATCAGTCCATCATATACTTCAGGTACTTCGGCTTCAAACATACGCTGCAGAAATAATTCGGATGTACGTGAAAGAATAATAACCGGAGTACCATTACGCATGTCTACTTTGAGAACAACCGCACGTATGGTGTCACCTTTTTTATAGAAGTCGGTAGGGATTTGTTCTGATTTTGGTAAAATCAACTCAATACCTTCATCATCAAGTACCAGAATTTCTTTACGCCAGACCTGATACACTTCACCTGCTACAATTTCACCAACTTTTTCTTCATATTTCTTGTAAACATTGTCTTTTTCGTACTCAAGAATCTTTGATACAAGATTTTGGCGGATTGTAAGAATTTCGCGACGGCCAAAGGCTGCGATACTCACTGGTTCAGTAACTTCCTCACCCACTTCAAAATCAGGCTCAATTTTAATGGCGTCTGACAATGCAATTTGTGAAGTAGGATCTGTGACTTCGTCATCTTCAACGATTTCTCTGTTGTGATAAATTTCAAGGTCACCTTTATCAATGTTCACAATGATGTCGAAATTGGTATCGGAGCCATGTTTTTTTATCAACATTGCCCTGAAAACATCCTCAAGTATGCGCATCATCATTTCACGATCGATGTTCTTAAACTCTTTGAACTCAGAAAAACTTTCTGCAAGATTGATGTTATCCATTTTAAAATATAGTTTTATTTCTAATTCACTTCCGGAAATCTAATCCCGGACAACCTTTTTATTATTAGCCAAAATCAATTACAGGACGGATTGTCTTGATATTATCGCGCTGATAAACAACCGTTTCTGATGTTTCTTCCTTTTTAATTTTATTGATTTTTTTGGTGACGATCAGTTCAACTGTCAAAGTTGTATCTGTTGCTTCCAAAAGTCTGCATTTTTGTTTTCCGCCTTCGTTCAATTCGATATCAAGGTTTTTACCGATGTATTTTAACAATTGACGGGTCATCGTCAGGGGGTGGTCCAATCCTGAAGATGAAACACGAAGTTCAAAATCTTCCTTGTCACGATCGAGGCTGCTTTCGATGAAGCGACTCACTTCCACACATTTCTCAATGGTAACCCCTGAATCCGCATCGAGGAAAACCATAATGAGTTCATTATTTTTCACAATCACATCTACCACGAAATGGTCACTGCCTTCGATGGCTACTTCGG
>CAJBPB010000011.1 GCA_903957365.1 uncultured Bacteroidota bacterium | reverse complement strand
TGCCCTCGATCCGTTTGACTCGGTCGGTATCATGGACAGCTATTTCCCCAAAGCAGCCTTCTTCACCGAGCCGGAACGATTCGACCGCCATCTCGATAAGCTGCGCCGCAGCGAAACCAACCGTATCGATTTTGTCAGTATCTGCAGTCCCAATTACCTGCACGACTCTCATATCCGTATGGCTCTCCGTAACCAGGCTGATGCCATCTGTGAAAAACCTATCGTGCTGAATCCTTGGAATATTGATGCCTTGCACGAGATTGAGAAAGAGACCGGAAAAAACATTTATACCATCCTGCAGCTGCGTCACCACAGTACCATCATGGCATTGAAAGAGAAGATTGATCAGGGACCGGTAGATAAAATGTATGACATCGACCTTACTTACATCACCTCCCGGGGGGCCTGGTATTACCGGTCATGGAAAGGAAATATTGAGAAAAGCGGCGGCGTGGCAACCAATATCGGGGTGCATTTCTTTGATATGCTAACCTGGATCTTTGGCGGAGTAAAGGAAAATATTGTACATAAGAGTCAGGCCGACAGTGCCGCCGGCTTCCTGCAACTTGAAAAAGCCCGTGTCCGGTGGTATCTGAGTATCAACAGTGATGACCTCCCGGTTGCTGCGGTTGCAAATAATAAAACCACCTTCCGCTCCATCACTGTGGATGGACAGGAGATTGAATTCAGCGAGGGCTTCACCGATCTGCATACAGTCAGTTACCAGCATATACTCAGCGGAACAGGGTATGGACTGGCTGATGCCCGGCAAAGCATCGCGATCGTCGAAAATATACGCAACAAACGTCCGGTTGGCAGGATCGGGGATTTTCATCCGATGGTTACACAGTGAGTAATAATCCAGTTTAAAGGGTTTCAGGTTTAAAGGGTTTCAGGTTTGCTAAAGAAATCAATTTTGCAACAGTTGGCCGGAACGTAAAACTTGAAACGCGCGCAGCACAATGAAACGTGAAACCTATCGTTTCATGTGGTTCACCATCGTTTTCTTCAAAAACAACATCCCTTACAGGAACTGTTAAGGAATTCACAAATTTGACTAATTTTGCGACAAAATCACTCTTTCATCCAAAAAAGTATCAATCACAAAACAAATTATCATTATGGCATTCAATCTCAGAAACCGTAATTTCTTAAAGCTGCTTGATTTTACTCCGCAGGAAATCAAGTTTTTACTGAATCTTTCAGCCGACTTAAAGAAAGCCAAATATGCAGGCACCGAGCAACAGATGCTCAAAGGCAAGAACATCGCTCTTATCTTTGAAAAAGACTCAACCCGCACACGCTGCGCTTTCGAAGTAGCCGCCTACGATCAGGGCGCCAACGTTACCTATCTCGGACCTAGTGGTTCACAGATCGGGAAAAAGGAATCGATGAAGGACACCGCCCGTGTGCTTGGCCGTATGTACGACGGTATCGAATACCGTGGCTATGGCCAGGATCTTGTCGAGACACTTGGTAAATATGCCGGTGTTCCGGTATGGAACGGCCTTACCAACGAATTCCATCCAACACAGATACTCGCCGATTTCCTGACCATGATGGAACACAGCGACAAGCCATTGCATCAGGTTTCGTTTGCTTACCTTGGGGATGCCCGCAACAATATGGGCAATTCATTGATGGTGGGCGCTGCCAAGATGGGTATGGATTTCAGGGCTGTAGCACCAAAGAAAATGTGGCCGGAAGAAGAACTTGTAGCAACCTGTCGCGCTATTGCCAAAGAAACTGGCGCTACCATCACCCTCACCGACAGCGTTGACGAGGGCGTGAAAGGGGTCGATTTCCTTTATACCGACGTATGGGTTTCGATGGGCGAACCTGATCATGTGTGGGAAGAACGCATCAAAATGATGATCCCTTACCAGATCAACCAGAAAATGATCGACAAGACAGGCAATCCTAAAGTGAAGTTTCTGCATTGTCTGCCAGCTTTCCACAACCGCGAGACGGTCATTGGCGAGCAGATCTTCCAGAAGTTTGGCATCGAAGCCATGGAGGTAAATGACGAAGTGTTCGAATCACCTGCCTCTATCGTATTCGACGAAGCCGAAAACCGCCTGCACACCATCAAGGCGGTGATGGTTGCCACATTGGGATCATAAATCACTCTGGATAATATAGTTATAACCAAAACTTTACGGAAAAATTACCTGGCGAATCATCATTACGGATCGCTGGGTAAGGTCTGTTGGAAAACAATTATCTTCATGAATATCAATCACTAAATTTGGATTAAACTGGTATTAAATGCAAACAATTTTATCAATCACCTTGAATAAGCTTGCATGTCCAATCATAATACTGTTCTCAACCTTATTCATACCCATTTGAACTCCAACAGTATAGTAAGAGTAAAAGGGCTGCAATTAGAGAGGCTCGTTTGTTCCTTGTACTTATGACAAAAATTCCTTTTTACTTAAATTCTTTTTTAACCGCAGAGAACGCCATGTAGACGCAAAGGCCGCAAAGATATCATCAAGGTTGATAATAATGTTCTTATGTCAACCCATTGCGCTCTTTGCGCCTCCATTGCGACCTTTGCGGTTAACACTTTTGACTGTAAATCAATTATTTAAAACAGGAAAACAGGCAATTGATGGTTTAAACATGTTTAAGTTCACACCTATCATTATCTTGATACAGGCAATGACAAGCCTCTTGAAAAGATATCCGATGAAACAATGTGTTTTTTAGCAGACCCTAAATAGCGATTCATCTTCGAGGATCGCTATGTTATTTTTCTGCCTTTCCAGCTGATGCCGGCGATATTGCCTGCCACAGCCACGAAAACCACGTAAACGGGATAAATGAATTCGAGCGGTAAGGCCCAGGCCAGCAAACGCCTGTTTTTCATGAAGCTGCTTACACCACTCAAAAGAGGATAATCGATCATGAATTTGAACATGGTAAGCAACAGATATACCGCCAGCAGAAAAGGAAAGAAAAACGCGAGGCACAGCAGCGATAACAAAGCCAGATTAAAAACAAACACAATCAAAGCCGGCAGTATAATGGCTGCCTGCGAGTAACCCCGGCTTTTGGAGACCCAGCGCATCCGTTGCTGTAAAAAGGATTTCACTGTTGGCTGTGCTTCTGTCCTGACCAGCGCAGCCTCATGCAAAGCAAAAGCGACGGATCTCTTTCCATAGGTTTTCAGGATGGCATGAAGCAGAAACACATCATCGCCTGAAGCAAAGTGATGGTTGAGTATATTGTCGCCAAGCTGGCCGACCGCCGCGCGATCATATCCCAGATTGGCCCCGTTAGCCATAGCCGGGATGCCCATTCTGCATGCACCGGCAGTACTTCCTATCAGACTCATGAACTCCAGTGTCTGAAGCTTCCCAAAGAAACCTGTGCCCGGCTCAAGCACCACCGGACCTAGGATCAGCTTTACTTCCTGCTGCCTGAAGATTCCGGTCATCGTTGAAATCCATGCAGGATGCAAGCTGCAATCGGCATCGGTCACAAGCACAAACTGTCCGGAAGCCAGCATATTCGCTTCCGACAAAGCCGCTTTCTTGCCTGTTCCTGTCACAGAAACCAATCTGATATTGAACAGGGGATTCTTTTCAATAAACACGCGTATCAAGTCAGCGCTGCCGTCCTCCGAATGGTCATCTGCAAGGATGATTTCGAATAAGTCAGGCGGATAATCCTGTTTGATGAGGTCGTGCAACAGATTTTCGATATGTGGTGTTTCATTACGCAAAGCGACCAGCACACTCACTGTAGTTAATGGTACATTGGTTACGGGTGAACTGTTCTTAAGAAGATACCAGCCAATCGTATAAATGAAAATCAGGATGGCATAGAGTAATGCGATCGCTTCCATTGTCCGGAGTAAAACCAGAAGATAATCATCCACCGAGGTCCTCCTTTCTGAAGAAACGCAAACGATAAACAAAGATA
>CAJBPB010000010.1 GCA_903957365.1 uncultured Bacteroidota bacterium | reverse complement strand
TGTGATAATTACAAAAATTAGATTTATAAATTTTTTTTAATAAATTTTATGATTTGGATTAATTACTATATTTACCTCCGAAGAAGAAATAAATTATTTCTTTCAAGATTTTGGTAGTTAAATACTGAATTGTACTTTTGTAAAAAATATTACCATTGAAGATGACTTCTTACTCTTCGTCCAGAGACAATTACAATATGTGTTTTGTAAATATTTCATTCAAGAATTTCGTATCAATTATTAATAAGCATCAGCTATGATGATACCTTCTGTTACTTTTTCAGGAAAGTTAAAATCAATGATTGCATGGTCAGTCCTTGTATTTCTTTTGCTTTCCGGTGTTCAGACAAAGGCGCAAACGCCTGAAGCTGAGAAGAACTTTGCTGTTTGTAAAGCCTGTCACAATATCAGTGGACCAAAATTAATCGGACCAACCCTGGGAGGTATTTTAGATCGCAGGGATAAAGCATGGATTTACAAATTTGTGCGCAACTCTACCGCAGTTATTCAATCGGGAGATGCTTACGCCGTAAAGTTGTTTGAGGAAAATAATAAAATCCCGATGCCTCCGAACGATTTAACAGACGCACAGATTGATGACATTCTTGCCTACATCAATAATGGAGGTAAAGTTGCAGCTCAGTATATTGTCGCAGAACCTGTGAACGAAAATGCAGCCCGTGAAAAAGAACTGGCTGCTGAAAGGGAATTACAGGCTGAGAAACAAGCAGACATGAAACGCGATGCCAACAGAAGTTTCGGCACCACCTTTTATATCACAATTGCTATTTTACTGCTCGTTTTAATCGATTTATTCGGAACTAAAATTATCAAAGCCAAATTTGTACACACCACAATAATCCTAATTTCCTTATTTGTGATTGGCGAAATCACATATAAAGAAGCGGCTGCTCTGGGTCGTCAGCAATATTATCAACCTGATCAGCCAATTTGGTTTTCGCACAAGGTACATGCCGATCAAAATAAAATAGATTGTTTGTATTGCCATTCAACAGCGGAAGAAAGTAAATATGCGGGTATCCCTCCTACCAATGTATGTTTAAATTGTCATAATGTGGTCCGACAGGGGAAAATCACGGGTACAACTGAGATTGCAAAAATCTATCAGGCAGTTGAAACAGGTAAACCTGTTGAATGGATCAAAGTGCATAATCTGCCAGACCATGTATTTTTCAGCCATGCACAACATGTCAATGCAGGAAAACTCGCCTGCGCACAATGTCATGGTGAGGTAAATACCATGAACGTTGTAATGCAGGTGAATGATTTAAGTATGGGTTGGTGTATTGATTGTCATCGCAAAACAGAAGTACAATTCGCTGACAATGCTTTTTTCCAATCTTACAAAGAACTGCACGAGAAGGTAAAAAGCGGTGAAATTCAAAAAGTGACTGCCGAAATGGTTGGCGGAACCGATTGTATGAAATGTCATTATTAAAATAAGATAAACGATTCCTGATGGAAAAGAAATATTTCAAAAGTCTTGATGAGTTAACAATTGATTTTCAAAAGGATAACTCGAATCAACCTGCGGGTGACAAGCAATCATTACTCGAGATGCAACAGGAAGTTAAATCGCTGAGCAGCGCAACACGCCGCGACTTTCTGAAGGTGTTTGGATTTACAGTGGCATCGGCAGCCATCGTAAGTAGTTGCGAACAGCCGGTTCGTAAAGCGATTCCTTTTTTAATTCAACCTGAAAATTTAGTGCCTGGTGTCGCAAATTATTATGCTTCCACCTTTTTTGATGGTATTGATTATTGCAGCATTCTGATTAAAGTGCGCGATGGCCGCCCGATTAAGATTGAAGGTAACAACCTTTCATCCGTTACCGCCGGAGGAACAAATGCCCGTACTCAGGCATCTGTGCTAAGTTTGTACGACAATGCCAGATATAAAAATCCTAAAGCAAAAGGAATTGATGCAGGTTGGGATGAGGTTGATCAACAAATTCAGAGTCAGCTTTCTGCTATCAAAACCAAAGGTGGTAAAATTGCCATTGTAAGTCCTACGATTATCAGTCCGGCGACACAAGCAGTTATCAATGAATTTATCGCTGCTTATCCGGGCAGCATTCATATTCAATACGATACTTTATCAGCAAACTCAATATTAAAAGCCAACGAGAAATCATTTGGAAAAGCATTCGTTCCGGCCTATCATTTTGAAAAAGCAGACCTTATTGTAAGTTTCAATGCCGATTTTCTGGGAACCTGGCTAAGTCCGATTGAATATACCAAGCAATACGTAAAAAACAGAAAACTCACTGAAGGACAGCGTACAATGTCACGTCACATACAATTTGAAGGTGGTGTTTCATTAACCGGTTCGAATGCTGACAAGCGGATTCAAATAAGACCATCAGAAGAGAAGATTGTTATTGCGAACTTATACAGTGAATTGAAAAAACTTGCCGGAATAACATCAGCAAGCGCGCCTGCCGGACCGGTTGACATTAAAGAACTTGCCCGCGAATTGTGGACAAAAAAAACGAAATCATTGGTTGTCAGTGGCAGCGATGACACTGAGACACAGTTGATGGTGAATGGAATAAATCAGCTTCTCGAAAATTACGGAAGCACCATTGACACCGCAGTTCATTTAAAAATCCGCAAAGGATCTGACGATCAGATGGAATCTTTCGTTAAAGAACTGAATGCGGGTGCTATTGATGGCGTCATTTTATATGATGTGAATCCAGCCTATGATTATCCGCAGAAAGATCTGTTAACCAATGGTTTAAGTAAAGCCAGTCTGAGTATTTCAACTTCAAGTATGAATGATGAGACAGCAATACTATGTGGTTTTATCTGTCCCGACAATCATTATCTTGAATCATGGAATGATGCTGAGATTAAGACTGGTTTCTACTCGTTGGCTCAACCTGCTATCAGACCTATTTTTTCAACCAGACAAGCACAGGAAAGCCTGTTAAAATGGGCTGGTAAACCAGCTGACTTCAGAATTTATCTGCAAAACTATTGGGAAACTATCCAATATCCAAAATCGACAGGTTACCTTTCTTCAACTGCTTTCTGGAATGCCAGGTTACATGATGGTATTTATGAATCCGGAGAAAAAGAAATTACAGCAACTCCTTTTGCATTTGAATCTGCTGATGCAGCTTTATCCAACGTAAAAAGCATTACCAACACTTCATCCATTGAATTGGTATTGTATGCAAATACAAGTGTCGGCACCGGTAAACACGCCAATAATCCATGGTTACAGGAGCTGCCCGATCCTATTTCGAAAATTACCTGGGACAACTACCTCGCAGTTTCACCCAAACTTGCCGAGCAGCTTGGATTGGAAGATGAGCAGTTGGTTAAAATAAACAATCTTATCACCTTACCGGTTGCTATTCAGCCTGGTCAGGAAAAAAATACAGTTTCGGTAGCTTTGGGTTATGGCCGCGAAAATGCCGGGATTCCTTCCAATGGAGTGGGTCAGAACGCATACCACCTGATGAATTTTGTAGCCGGAGAAAAGAAATACTGGTTGAATGAAGTTACCATTGAAAAAACAGGTGGTACTTATCCGATCGCACGTACTCAAACCCATCATTCGATGGAAGGTCGCGCCATTGTAAGAGAGACAAGCCTTGAAGAATATCTGACTGATCCTTCAGCCGGCAATGAGCTTCACAAAGAAATACAACCTCATTTAAAATCACTTTACGAACAACGTACTTTCGACGGACTGCATTGGGCCATGTCAATTGACCTTAATTTATGTACAGGCTGTAATGCATGTGTGATTGCCTGTTCAGCAGAAAACAATGTTCCTGTTGTAGGTAAGGATCAGGTGATGATGCGCCGCGAAATGCATTGGATCCGCATCGACCGTTATTATTCGGGCGATACTGATAATCCTGAATTTGTTCGTCAGCCAGTTATGTGTCAGCATTGCGATAACGCTCCCTGCGAAAATGTTTGTCCGGTTGCAGCTACTACACACAGCAATGAAGGACTGAACCAGATGGCCTATAATCGTTGTATCGGAACAAGATATTGCAACAACAACTGCCCTTATAAAGTACGTCGTTTCAACTTCTTTGATTATACCGGAGCTGATGTTTTCCAGGGAAATAAAAAAGATGAGGTTCAAATGACAACCGATCTTCGCCGTTTGGTTCTGAATCCAGATGTAACAGTGCGTGCAAAAGGGGTTATTGAAAAATGCTCATTCTGTGTACAACGTATTCAGGAGAAAAAATTGGTTGCCAAAACTGAGAATCGTCAGCTGTTTGATGGAGAAATTAAACCAGCATGTGCACAATCCTGTCCTGCCGAAGCCATTGTATTTGGCAATCTGAATGATGTTCACAGCAAAGTGGCCATCAATTTTGAGAATGAAAGGAACTACCATTTACTGGAAGAGTTGCACACCCTGCCTTCAGTTGGCTACTTAACAAAAGTGAAAAATACAATCGCATAATTTAAAATTATTGATAATGTACGTATCTCCAATCAGAGAACCCTTAATTCGAGGGAACAAGGACTACAGCCAGGTTACCAAAGACATACTGGCACCCATGGCAGGAACGCCTTCCAAATACTGGTATATGGGCATCGCATTGGCCCTGTCCGCTGCTTTATTCGGAGCCTGGGCAACTTACGTGACTTTGTTTACCGGTATCGGTAGCTGGGGTCTGAATAAAACAATAGGATGGGGATGGGACATAACAAACTTCGTCTGGTGGGTTGGTATTGGTCATGCCGGCACATTTATTTCAGCCATTTTATTGTTATTCCGACAGAAATGGAGAACAAGTATCAACCGTTCGGCTGAAGCGATGACATTAATCGCCGTAATGTGTGCTGGTTTTTTTCCGCTTATTCACATGGGAAGATTATTTCTGGGATTCTTTATATTTCCATATCCAAACACACGTGCCTTGTGGGTCAACTTTAACTCTCCGCTGCTTTGGGACGTATTTGCGATCAGCACTTATTTTGCTGTTTCACTGATTTTCTGGTATGTCGGTTTGATTCCAGATATCGGAACGGTAAGAGACAAAGCAAAAACCAAAATCAGAAAAGCAATTTACGGATTTTTGAGTTTTGGCTGGACTGGTTCTGCAAAACATTGGTCACGTCACGAAACTGTAAGTTTGATACTTGCTGGTTTGGCAGCTCCACTCGTTTTGTCGGTGCACACCATTGTAAGTTTTGACTTTGCTACCTCAGTAATTCCTGGCTGGCATACAACCATATTCCCTCCTTATTTTGTTTCCGGAGCGGTATTCTCTGGTTTCGCTATGGTACTTACCTTATTGATTATCACCCGCAAAGCGCTCAACCTTGAAGAATATATCACCGTGAACCATATTGAATCAATGAATAAAATCATCATTCTTACAGGTTCAATCGTTGGAATCGCTTACATGACAGAGTTTTTTATAGCCTGGTATTCGGGCAACGAATATGAAATGTTCACTTTCGTCAACAGGGCATTTGGTCCTTATGCATGGGCTTATTGGATTATGATGACCTGCAATGTGATTACACCACAACTATTCTGGTTCAAAAAAATCAGAACGAATGTCCTGATCACCTTTGTAATTTCGATATTCGTAAATATTGGGATGTGGTTCGAACGATTTGTAATTGTTGTAAGTTCATTGCATCGTGATTATCTGCCATCAAGTTGGTCAATGTACACACCTTCTGTTGTTGAGGTTGGTTTATATGTTGGCACACTCGGTCTATTTTTCACACTTTTCCTCCTCTTTATCAGAGTATTCCCTGTAATAGCCATTGCAGAAGTCAAAAGCGTTTTAAAAACTTCAGGAGAAAATAAAAACCATTCCGAACATGAATAAATATATCACAGCATATTATCTTGATGAGGAAAAACTACTCAAAGGACTCAAACAAGTAAAAGCAAAAGGTTTTAAAATTGCCGATGTTTTGTCACCGTTTCCGGTTCATGGCATTGATAAAGTTTTAGGTTTGAGACGTTCCCGACTTACAAGAGTGGCCTTTATTGGTGGAGCAGTTGGCGCGATTGTTGGTTTTGGATTTCAAGCCTGGGTTTTCACCAAAGCCTATCCGATAAACTTCGGTGGGAAGCCATTTTTCGCAGCGCCATCTTTTATTCCGGTCGCCTTTGAAACAACAGTACTTTTTGCAGCTTTTTCGATGGTTTTTGCCTTCCTGATTGTTAGCAAATTGTTACCCGGAAATGACCCTGTTATACATGATGAGCGTGTTACCGATGACCATTTTCTGGTAATTATTGATGTGGCCGAAGACAGTAGTGCCGATGATATAAGGAATATTGAAAAAGCATTGCAGGAAGCTGGTGCTGAAGGAATTAAATATAAAGCTTAGAAATTTGCAGTTATGGAGAATTTAACATTTACGTTAACAAAAAAAATTGTAACTATTTGTTTGATAATGGTTTCAATTGGATTAATTGCCATAATCTATGGCGTTGTCGCCGGATCAGGTGGTGAACGCATTGCAGCAAATCTTTTATTAAACAACTATTATTTCCTTGGTATGGGATTGATTGGTTTGTTTTTTGTTGCAGTACACGCCATAGCTGAATCAGGATGGCAGGTGAGTGTGCAAAGAATCGGAGAAGCCATGAGCACCTTCATTCCTGTTGCCGGAGTATTGATGTTATTATTTTTTGCTTTTGGCGGTTTGCATTCAATATATGACTGGACCCATTCAGATCATATTGATGAAATCCTTGCAAAAAAGGCACCTTATCTGAATGAACCATTTTTTTATATCCGGTTACTTATCTATTTCACGGTATGGAGCTTACTCGCTTATTATATCCGTAAATCCTCAAGAGAACTTGATGGCCTGAATGATATAAAATATTTTCACAGGTTACGGAAATTCTCCGCGATTTTCATTGTGTTTTTTGCCATTACGAGCGTAATGTCATCATGGGATTGGCTGATGTCAATCGATGCACATTGGTTCAGCACTCTTTACGGATGGTATGTATTTATGAGTATGCTGGTGAGTGGTGTTGCAATGCTGATCATCATCTTATATCTCCTTAAACGGATGGGATATATGACCCACGTCAACAATGAGCATGTGCATGACCTTGGCAAATACCTGTTTGGATTCAGTATTTTTTGGGCTTACCTCTGGTTTTCCCAATATATGTTGATCTGGTATGCCAACATCCCTGAAGAAACTATTTACTATTACGAACGTTTGCATCATTTTAAACCAATTTTTATGATTAATATTATCATAAATCTTGCTTTTCCATTGTTGGTTCTAATGACACGCAATTCAAAAAGGGTATTCTGGATGTTGATTCCTGTGGCTGTAATAGTTTTCATTGGTCATTGGATCGATTTGTATCAGTTAATCATGCCAGGCGCAGTGGGTGGTGAGAAGGCCGGAATCGGATTCCTTGAAATAGGTATTACTATCGGATATCTTGGATTATTCTTTCTGGTGGTTTTCTATTCACTTACAAAAGCACCTTTGGTTCCGAAAAACCACCCTTTCTACAAAGAAAGTTTGGATTACCACACAAATTATTGATAACTAAATATTTATACTTCAGAGTCAATAATTAACATTTGCAAAACACGACAGAAATATGAAAAAAATACTACAACTGATGATGCTCCTCACAATAACGCTGTGGTTTTCATCATGTAATAAAGACAAAAATAATCCGGGTTACGTTTTCTGGCCTGACATGGCATATACAACTGCATCAAAATCATACACACCAAGCAATGTTTTTGCAAATGGCCTGACGATGCAGGCACCGCCCGTTGGAACCATCCCACGTGGTGAATCAGTTTATCCTTACAAAGCAAAATCACCAGATGATCAGTTAAGGGCTGGTCTTGAATTGATGAATCCAATTGAAGCGAATCCGGCTAATCTGGCAGAAGGAAAAAGATTATATGGAATTTTCTGTATCAATTGTCACGGTGCAGGTGGTAATGGCGATGGACATCTTTACACAAGTAAATTATTTACAGCCAAACCTCGTTCATTGATAGAACCTTTTGTTCAGAATAAACCTGATGGAGAAATTTTCCATGTAATAACCCTTGGCTCACTTTCAACCCTGATGGGTGGACATGGAAGTCAGATTGCCCCTGAAAACAGATGGAAGATTATTCATTATGTTCGTACACTGGGAAAATAAATTTAACTGATTTACAATGTATTATATAAAACCTCTTGTCATTTAAGATGAGAGGTTTTTCATATCCGACAAAATGAAAATTGATAAAAATACAGTTGCTACGCTTTACTATACGCTTACTGATAATGATTCAGGCGAAGTGCTTCAGCAAATCATGGAAGAAAAACCTGAAGAATTCATTTTCGGGCAGGGTTTAATGATCGACTTTTTCGAAGACAGTTTAACCGGACTAGAAGAAGCTGATACTTTCGACTTCATAATACCATTACAACAAGCTTATGGTCCGGTTGATCCAAGCGCCATTTTTGATCTCCCAAACAGTTCTTTCGCAAACGAAGATGGTACTTTCGAAGAGGGAGTTTTGCAATTAGGTAATATTTTCCCCATGCAGGACAACGAAGGATACCGGCATTATGGAAAAATGATTAAAATTATGGATGAAACTGTCACCATGGATTTCAATCATCCACTGGCAGGTAAAAACCTGCGATTCGAAGGGGAAATTATTGGCGTCAGAATACCAACGCCGCACGATCATTCGCTCCATACAGATCATAATCATGAATAAACTGGTGATTGGTGATTGGTTAATCGTGATTGGTTACAAGAAACCAGAAACAAGTAAATATTAACAAATGACAACTTCAAAATGCGTTCATTGTGGAGCCGACAATGGTAAAAATCCAGTGATTTGGAACGACAAAGAATTTTGTTGTCATGGTTGCTCAACAGTATTTCAGATTCTGAATGAAAATCAAATGGGTGATTACTATAAAATCCAGCCCATGTCAGGTATTAAGATTATAACTGACAATCAATCAAGCAAATTCTCCTTTCTGGATCTTGATGAAATCAAACAAAAACTTCTCGAATTTTCAGATGTAAATATATCTAAGGTAAAATTTTTCATTCCTTCTATCCATTGCGCATCTTGTATCTGGTTACTCGAAAACCTTACAACACTCAATGAAGGGGTGAAGTATTCAGCAGTAAATTTTCCTAAAAAAGAAGTAACCATAACCTTTGATCACAACAAGGTTAGTCTGAGACAATTGGCCGAAATATTGGCAGCCATTCATTATGTTCCAGAAATAACCCTGGATCAACTTGATAAAACAGGTAAAAGTAAATCAGATCATAGTTTACTCATCAAAATTGGAATCGCTTCATTCAGCTTCATGAATATCATGATGTATAGCTTTCCGGAATACCTTCCGGGAGGAGATCTTCTTGAAAAAGATTTTAAAAATATTTTTGGATATCTCAGTTTCATTCTCATTTTACCGGTGGTTTTTTATAGTTCGATCGACTATTATCTTTCAGCATGGAAAGGAATAAAACACAAAATAATCAGTATTGATCTACCTATTTCACTGGGTATCATCGCATTATTTTTACAAAGTTCATGGGTTGTATTTCACAATGATGGGATAGGATATATGGATTCGTTGGCTGGTTTACTGTTTTTCCTGCTTATTGGGAAGTGGTATCAGGGCAAGACCTACGAAGCCTTATCTTTCGAACGCGATTATAAATCCTATTTTCCGGTAGCTGTTACTAAAATTGAAAATGAAAATGAAGTCATTGTCCCCATTAAAAATTTAATAAAAGGTGACAGAATATTAATTAGAAATCAGGAGCTTATACCAACAGATGCTTATATCATCAAAGGAAACGGAAATATTGATTATTCATTTGTAACCGGTGAGTCAGTGCCTGTTTCGAAAAAACTAAATGACTTCATTTACGCTGGCGGACGACAGGTAGGAAGTTCAATCGAATTGGTTGTTGAAAAAGAAGTTGAACAAAGTTACCTGACACAATTATGGAATCAGTCGGCTGAAAAGAAAAAAGAAGTCAGTCTAAACAACCATGTGAATAATGTTAGTCAATATTTCACTGTAATAATATTAATTATTGCATTTGTCGCATTTGGCTTCTGGCTGACAGAAAGCATATCTACTGCGGTTTATGTTTTCACTTCTGTGCTTATTATCGCTTGCCCCTGCGCTCTGGCACTTACGGTGCCATTTACTTTAGGGAGTACAATGCGTGCTTACGGCAGAAAAGGATTGTACCTTAAAAATGTAGATGTTATTGAGCAACTGCACAAAACTGATACAATTGTTTTTGATAAAACCGGAACAATCACTTTAAACCGGATGATGAAAACAACATTTCATGGTCAAGAACTGACTGAATCTGAACTTACTGAAGTGCAATCTCTGGTCCGGAATTCAAGTCATCCACTGAGCAAAGCGCTGCATGAAAATCTTCCAAAATCAACCTTTTTAACTGTTGATAGTTACAAGGAATTGGTTGGCTCCGGTTTGAGTGGTGTTGTAAATGATAAAGAAATCAAACTTGGCTCACAACTCTATATTACCGGAAGAGCAAACGATGAGAACTACACTGAGAGCAGGGTTTATCTGGAAATCGATGGTATATTAAAAGGTTATTTCAGTTTTGCAAATGCATACCGGTCGGGGCTGAGCCAGATGATTGAAAAACTTGGACAGAAATATGAACTGCATCTTATCTCAGGCGACAATGATGGTGAAAAGCAAAGATTAACTGAGATTTTTGGAAATAAAACGCAGTTGCATTTTAACCAGAGTCCAACTGATAAGAAGACCTATATTGAAACACTGAAGGCGAAAGGTAAACATGTACTGATGATCGGCGATGGTTTGAATGATGCAGGAGCTTTAAGTAAAAGCGATACAGGTTTGACTGTTGCAGATGATATATTCAGCTTTTCTCCTGCCTGTGATGCAATTCTTGAAGCCGCCGAGTTTGGCAGACTTATCCGATTTATTCAATTCGCACACACCTCCTTTTCGGTTATCAAAGCAAGTTTCTTTATCTCACTTACCTATAACTTAATTGGATTGTCTTTTGCTGTAACTGGCAAGCTATCACCACTGGTAGCTGCTATCCTGATGCCACTAAGTTCAATTACAGTTGTTAGTTTTGTTACCCTTTCAATCTCAATATTAGCAGCAAGAAAACTAAAATATTAGCCTGTTGACAGCAATTCCTAATTTAGACTTCTTCTAAATTACATCTCTTTAGCATTTTTTAACTTTCAATTTTTACCTTTGTATAGAGCAAGACGTAAAAAGGAACTCTTATACCGAAATGTCAGCAATACTATTTTTGATCATCATTGGAATTATCGTCGCAGGAGGCTTTTTATTGGTCTTCATTTGGGCTGTCAAAAGCGGACAATACGATGATTCATTTTCGCCATCAGTCAGAATGTTGTTCGATAATAAGGAATCCGATAACGATAAAAAGGACAAAGGAAATTCGGTAAACCAAAATAATAAAGTTGAACCTTTAAACCAAAATAATAAACAAAACTAAATTTTATGGAGTTACAAAAATTTACTTACGACAACAAGATCGCAAGACTTTTCATGAATGCCACCATTTTATGGGGCATTGTTGGGATGCTGGTTGGTCTTACCATCGCACTTGAGCTGGTGTTACCTCTCATGTCAGGCGGTGTATCATGGTTATCGTTCGGGCGTTTGCGTCCGTTACACACCAATGCCGTGATTTTTGCCTTTGTTGGTAACGGAATGTTTACCGGTATTTACTATTCAGCGCCACGATTACTTAAAACCGCGATGTATAGTGAGTTATTAGGAAGAATCCATTTCTGGGGATGGCAGTTGATCATTGTAGCCGCTGCTTTAACTCTGCCTTTTGGATTCACAGTTGGAAAAGAATATGCGGAACTTGAATGGCCAATTGACATTGCCATTGCATTGATCTGGGTTGTATTTGGTTTGAATCTTATTATGACAACAGTCAAACGACGGACAAAGCATATTTATGTTGCCATTTGGTTTTACATAGCAACATTTGTTACCGTTGCGGTTTTGCACATTGTTAATTCAATCAATTTACCTGTTTCATTATTAAAGAGTTATCCTATTTATGCTGGTATTCAGGATGCACTCGTACAATGGTGGTATGGTCATAATGCAGTTGCCTTTTTCCTTACAACTCCATATCTTGGTTTGATGTATTATTTCATTCCAAAAGCTGCCAACCGCCCTGTTTATTCTTACAAATTGTCAATCATACACTTCTGGGCACTTATTTTCCTTTATATCTGGGCAGGTCCTCACCACTTACTATACACAGCTTTGCCTGACTGGGCCCAAGCCTTGGGCGTTGTATTCTCGGTGATGCTGATTGCCCCATCATGGGGAGGTATGATCAACGGCTTACTTACGCTGCGCGGCGCCTGGGATAAAGTTCGTGAAAGCCCGGTATTGAAAATGTTTGTTGTTGCAGTGACCGCTTATGGTATGTCAACATTCGAAGGTCCGCTACTTTCTCTGAAGAGTGTAAACGCACTGAGTCACTTCACCGACTGGACAATCGCACACGTACATATTGGTGCCCTTGGCTGGAATGGTATGATGACTTTTGGTATGCTTTATTGGTTAATGCCACGTCTCTACAAAACGCAATTGTTTAGTACTAAACTGGCAAACTGGCATTTCTGGCTGGCAAAAACTGGCATGTTGTTTTTTGCCATCCCACTTTATTTTGCCGGATTCACGCAAAGTTTAATGTGGAAAGAATTTACAGCTGAAGGATATTTGAAATATCCAAACTTCATCGAAACAGTTACTCAGGTAATTCCTATGTACTGGTTGCGTGTATTAGGAGGAACCCTTTATATAACAGGTGTTATCATGATGATTTATAATCTTATTATGACTGCAAAAGCTGGAACTTTTGTTCCGACTGAAGAAGATGAAGCTCCTGCACTGGAGGCACAACCTGTTCATACTGACAGAGGTCATCGTATTATTGAAGGCAAGCCATTGCTGTTCACATTATTGGCTTTGGTTGCAATTTTAATAGGTGGAATTGTTGAATTCCTGCCAATGTTCATGATTAAATCAAATGTTCCGACAATTTCAAGCGTCCAGCCTTATACCCCGCTCGAACTCGAAGGTCGTGATATTTATTTACGTGACGGTTGTTACACCTGTCACAGTCAAATGGTGAGACCATTCCGGTCAGAAGTTGAACGCTATGGAGATTACTCAAAGGCTGGTGAATCAGTATATGATCATCCTTTCCAGTTTGGTTCAAAACGTACCGGTCCTGATTTGGCACGTGAAGGTGTGAAAGGTGGCCCAATGTATAAACCAAATTCATGGCATTACAATCACTTTATGAGTCCTCAGAAGATGGTAGCCGAATCAATCATGCCTCCTTTCCCATGGTTAATTAACAACGATCTGGATTACAGTTCCATTGCAAAGAAGATCAGCGTGATGCAAACACTCGGTGTTCCGTATCCTGATGGATTCGAAAATCAGGCCAAAGACCATCTGCTAAAGCAGGCCAATGAAATTGCACAGGGATTACGCAATGAAGGCATTGAAGTTGCTGATACAAAAGAAGTAATTGCGCTGATTGCCTACATTCAACGTTTGGGAACTGATATTCATAAAACTGATAATACATCAGCTTTTACAAACAAATAAACAAACCTAAATGAAAATTATTGCTACAGCACTAGAAGGCATTGCAGGAATAGAATGGTATCCGATTATTGGTCTGTTTATCTTCCTGATTTTCTTTATAATTTTGGTAATCAGGGTGATGAACCTTAACCAGGATGATGAGAGTGAATATAGTCAATTGCCTTTGGATAACAGCGATAAATTCATGAAGGAACAAAAGAATCACGTTAATTAACCCAAGTAAAAGTGAAAAATATGAATACAGATAATAACACATCAAAATCAAATACACCTGAATATGAAATAGATACGCTGACAAATCAGCGTTTGCTTAAGGACCACGAATATGATGGAATCAAAGAGCTCGACAACGATTTACCACCCTGGTGGAAATGGCTTTTCATTTTGACCATCGTTTTTGCTGTGGTTTACATCGTCAGGTTGAGCCGCTTATAATATATTGAATGGTTGGTATAGATCGGAAGAGCGTCGTGTAGGGAAAGAGTGTGCCTCTATGT
>CAJBPB010000009.1 GCA_903957365.1 uncultured Bacteroidota bacterium | reverse complement strand
GCAGGCCTGATGATTTGCACTTATTATTTATTTTTATCTATCATTTGATTTAAAACTTTTCTTGCGTCATCTGAATATTCTATGCAACCACTCATCGTTAAAATAGCAGGTAATTCTATCAGGTTTGTTTCAATCAATTTTTCAATTAATTCATTCCGTTTAAAAGAGTCCTTTTGTGTATTATACAATTCAGCAGCACACAATCTCGTTGCCGGATTTATTGATTTTAGCAGATAAATCAAAAGGTCCTCATTTACAGAACTTTTGACAATGTTGAAAGCACTTCTGTTTTCTAATACTTCATTTGCAATTCCACCAAAATCACCATAAATAATTCCTGAATAGGGTGTCATGAAAAATTTAACCTGATTTGAAACTTGAAATTTAATCTCTGCGTCCTTAAGTGGTTTTGAGACAAATTCATAGCCATAATTTAAATTTTGGGGCTGATAGTTTTCAATTGCAAACATTCCTTCATAAAAAGCCAGATAACGATTTGTTAATCTTGAATCATCAGGCATTTGGGGACTCAGCCTAAAAGAAACCAAATTTTTATCCTTATAAATAAAAGTGTAGAATATGCTGATATACCCTTTACCCATACTGTGTTCAATCGAGGAGAAACCAAAACCAAGATTAACTCTTTTGTTTTCAATGGGTTCAAGATGTTTTTCAATTGATATCGGATTGGTTGAATAGGAATATTTCAACAGATTTATAAAAATTGAATCCATTTTAATCCAATCTTCATTAATTTCCTCCGCTCTGCTTAATCCACTATAGGAGATTAACAATACTATTAAACCTATTATTCGCGCTTTTTTTTTCATTATTGGCATACAATGTTTGGCAGTTAAGCGCAAGAAGGTTTTTTACCACTGAACTTCCTGCGATGAAAGGCACTTCAAATCTACTACTTTCCTGTCATACAAAACACGAACTCACAGCCTGCGGTAATTGCTCTAATTCAGCGCTTTTCATGTCATTTTATTTCAATCACTCTTTCTTCAATGTTCGTTACATTGTCTGAAGCAACAGTAGTTGTCTGAACACTATAAACAATCCAACCCGTCCCGTGAATTCTTGAAGCGGTTAGTGTTTCATTCATCAAATCTTTTAGGTCTTCCCGCCTGGGGGGTTCAACTTTCATGTTTTTTGACATTTTTGTCAGGTAATCGAACGTAGCATCCGTCAATTGCTCTTTATTCACTTCTTGAGTAGCTCTCATAATGAAGTTATTGTCTTCTTCATTGATTTCGTCAAGATAAACCGTAAAATCTGAGTCAAATGGTTCTGTTCCAAATAGGTTAGGAACTTTCAATTGCCCTTCGATGATTTCTCCTAATTTATATTTGGCACCATGAAATGTGTGGAATTGTTGAATATCTTTTATTGAAGCAGATTCAATTGCTTCTTTTGTCGAGTAAGTTGCTTCTATTTGTTTTAAAACTTTGTCCATTTCCGGAATCTCTTTAAAGTCTTTTCGTAAACTTGCAGTTGCTTTTTGGATGTAGTCTTTAATTTCCTTCCAATTCACAACTTCAACAAATGCGCCGAGTTCATCAGTTTTGAATATCACTTTCATTTCCTTAGTGATATCCATTACTTTTTGAATAGTCGGATTCTGGCTGTTGGTCTCAATGTTTTTATAGTAAGGTACTCCCCATATGTCAGACAGAATTTATAGATAGTTAAGACTGCTAATTATACTCGGAATAAAACTGGAAATAACTTTTTGACCTCTTCCAAAAAGGTCAAAAAAAGTTATTCTGGTTTTATGCCGCCATGTAATACTTTTTGCCTGGAGTTCCATAATTTAGTGATTGATGAATTCTTTCATGATTATAAAACTCGAAGTACTGTTCCAAACCTTTGTACAAATCCACTCCGTTTTCATACACGTTCAAATAGATGTTTTCATACTTGACACTTCTCCATAACCGTTCAATGAAAATGTTATCTATTGCTCTTCCCTTTCCATCCATTGATATTTGTATATCATTGGAATTTAATATATTAATAAACATTTCACTTGTAAATTGGCTACCCTGATCGGTATTAAAAATTTCTGGGGCACCGTGTTTTTCAATTGCAGCTTTCAAAACATCAGTACACCATTCGGCAGTCATACTATTTGAAACAGACCAATGAACAACGTATCTGCTGTGCAAATCTATGATGGCTGTCAGATACATGAATCCTTTTTGCATTGGAACATAAGTAATGTCCATGGCCCATACCTGATTTTTGCGTTCAATCTTCAAACCTTTCAGTAAATACGGATATTTGTATTTCGTCTTATCAGCAATTGTTGTTCTGGGCTCACGATAAATGGTTCTCCATTGAATCAGTTTCATCAATCGTCTAACCCTTTTCTGATTTACTGTGTGACCTGCGTCTCTTAACGACTCGGTTAGCTTCAAGACGCCATAAAATGGTGTTTTGAAGTACTGTTCATCCATTTTCTTCATGATATCCAGGTTCTCGTCAGACTCGCCTAATGGACTGTAATACAAACTACTGCGATGAATGGTCAATAACTCACATTGCGTTACAATTCTCATGTCTGGGTGTTTTCTGTCTATCATTGCCAGCCTTTCAGATAAGGACCTCATTCCAACTTTTTTTTTAGAAAATCATTCTGCATCTGAAGTTTTCCTATCTGAGCATACAACTGCTGAACATCAACTTCATTCACCTTTTCCTTTGGCTGATCATGGGTAAATAAAGCCGCGAAATTACCCATTGCCTGGGTCTTCCATGTCGAAATTTGAGTCGGCTGCAACTCATATTTCTTTGCTAAACTTTCTAATGTCTCCCTCTCTTTTAGAGCTTCAAGCACCACTTTGGCTTTGAACTCTTTACTGAATTTTCTTCTTGTCGTCATAATAGTTAAAAATTTAAAGTTAATACTTTATCTAACTATCTGTCCGATTTATGGGGAGTATCATATAGTACCATTCAATCATATAGGATTTGTCGCTTGAATTTAAAACAGTGATTTCAACATCATAGGTCATCATTTCTCTTGAAGTGGTGTCCGAACCTGTTATTCTAATTTTTTCTGTTGTCACTGAATAGTTTTGTTTTTCTCCTTTTTCCCAATAAGTTATGACTTGAGCAGTCGAATCAGCCATGTTAATTTGTCCAAAAGTTGATAATCCTGTTATAAGGAAAATGGTTGTAAATAATCTGTTTCTCATTTGTTGTATTGACATTTTAAAAAAGTGCATAACGGATGGCGCTATGATAAGTATATGAATACGTGATACTTAAATGTCATACTGTATAAAGATTGTGTATGTTACGTAGCTTCTTGCTTATACGTAATGACCACATAAGTCTCTTATTATCGGACACCGCTTTTTCTCTTTATTCTGAATATTTTCGGTCTTTCGTCCCAGTTTATTTGCTTGTTTTTGATTTCAAATGTTTCATATCCAGGTTTCTCCAGATAAAGGGTATAGCACTTGAAGACCCCGGCAGTAAAACCTATGTCGAATTTCCCATCACTATCAGTCAGCGTTGGAATACGCCGGATCATTTTATCAAATCCTGTATTAGTCCATCTTGCATCATTGCCGTATTTTTTGATAAAAGATTCTCTCTGAGTTTTGGTTAAACTGTCCACAACATAGGTGAACGAATCAAGAACCTGGCCATTAAATTTGACATAAATAAGTGCACTGTCAACTGGTTCATTAGTCTTATCATCTATTACAAGACCATCAATATTGATAAAATTGTCGCATGAATTCAATAAAAATATCATGCAAAGAAAACCCCCAAACTTACATATTGCATGTTTCATATTGGTTTGCTTGTCATTTAATCATTTCATTCGTAATTATTACCCTGCATTCACAAAGTCCCCCATCTTTAAAAGACTCGTCAAGGATTGAGAATACCCATTGCGATTTATCATTCAGATCAAACTCAATATCTAAAGTGTCATTTCCAGTTACTCTAGCGAAAATTGAGTCAGCATAAGTGCTGCAATCATCATACTCAAAAGTCTGTCCCAAGCCACTAACCTCATAGATTGATTCTTCGGTATGGTTGTTAATTCGTATGGAGTCATATTTATAAAATGATCCGTCTCCAACTTTTGATTCTGGAAAAATATAAACCGTAATATCAAAATCAGAGTCGTTTTGGACCACCTTATTGTATTTTACCCCAGGATCACAAGCAGTTAGAATAATTGCGAATAGAGCAATACATAAAATATATAATCTGTTTATTTTCATGTTTCAAGTTGTTTTGAAATGTCTTATAAAGTGGTACATATCGTATGGCGGTATGAAAAGTTACCGATCGCGGGCGATTTCCTGTCAAGCCGAAAAACTGCCCGAACGGAAACCACCACTGCCGCTTTCAGTCAGTTACTAAATTCTAAATCTTCCGGTTTGAGTTCAAATTTACTGATTTGTTTTTGAATTCTTTTCACAACATTTTTTTTCATCAACCAAGACTAATCACAACCAAAACCCAATCCAATTTCCATACAAAGTGCAGGGTACGGATTTCGTTCAACCGGGGCTTCATGCTGGGTTGTGCCGACCACATGAAGTCCTAATTACTAGGCTTAGCTTAGTTTATTTTACAGTCTGTCAATAATCATCAATTGCAATGCTATATCT
>CAJBPB010000008.1 GCA_903957365.1 uncultured Bacteroidota bacterium | reverse complement strand
GGAGCCCATTCAACCACAACATCAGATTTGTCCAGACCAAATGCTTTTTTCTCATTCAGGCCCAATCTTTTCAGCATGAAATATGAATTCAAAAGGATACCTTCACGTGGTGTTAGTTCATTTTCGACAGACAGATATTTCTCAATCAGAACAAATTTGAAATCGGGTTCGGTATTGTATTTAGTTGATCCATCAGGCCGGATATGTAGATTGAGTTCTTTGTTGGCCACAAGTTCCTGTACTATTTTTTTGAAATACAATTCACTCCTTGGTTGGATTCGAAAACCTAAGTGGATGTTAATCTTGAACACTTTATCCTCAATTAACTCAGAAACGTCATAGGTCATGGTGAAGGGCTGTTCAACCCTGTCGATATGTAAAAACCAATATACATCGGCACGTTTCGGCTTTTTTGCAAAAACTGACCTGATGATTTTCTCTTCGATCTCATGCCTGTTGTTCGCCTTGGTCAGGTAAATCAAATGTGTCGAGAATTTCGGAATGGAATCATCTTCACTCAGTTCTGTTAACATGGTACTGTACTTTCCTAATTCAACAAACCTGATAAACCGGTTGTTGGTTTTACGGGCATAAAACCAAACATACATGACAAGAAAAATGAAGAGTTCAAAAAAGAGGAACATCCATCGTTCTTTTATTTTGGCAACATTGGCAATAAAGAAGGATATCTCGACCGAACTAAACAATAACATAATCAAAACAACAAAAACCGGATTCCATTTTAATTTGTAAACGAGAAAGTATGCAAGTAATATTGTGGTCATCATCATGGCAACGGTAATCGAGAAACCATAAGCCGCTTCCATGTGTGTTGACGATTTGAAATACACGATCATTAATATACAACCAATCCATAAAATTGTATTCACACTGGGAATGTAAATCTGTCCTTTCAGGTTTGTAGGCTGTTTCACTGTAACTCTTGGCCAGAAGTTTAAACTCATGGCTTCACTAATCAGTGTATAACTTCCGCTAATCAATGCCTGTGAAGCAATTATCGTAGCTGCTGTCGCAAGAATTATACCCGATAGTAAAAACCAATGCGGCATCATTTCGAAAAACGGATTGCGTCCGTTGAGGGTGGCTCCTGCATCATGCAAGGTCCAGGCGGCCTGTCCCATATAATTTATCACCAGACTGATTTTTACAAAAATCCAGGTGATTCTGATGTTTTTCCGGCCACAATGTCCCAGATCTGAATACAAAGCTTCGGCCCCTGTTGTTGCCAGAAAAACAGCGCCCAATAACCAGAATCCTTGCGGATATCGCGTAAGTAGCTGAAATGCGTAATATGGATTGATGGCTTTTAATACAGATGGATAATTGACCAGGCTGCTCATCCCGGTCACAATCAACATGGTAAACCACAACGCCATTACAGGTCCAAAGATTCCTCCGATTTTTTGTGTTCCAAATCGTTGTGCAAAAAATAAAACCGAAAGAATGACGATCACAATACTTACCGTTGGCAGGTTTTCCAGGCCTTTAATCATGGTCAGTCCTTCAATCGCAGACGCGACCGAAATGGGCGGAGTAATGATTCCATCACCCAATAGAGCAGTTGCGCCTAAAATGGTTGGAATCACAAGCCTTTTCCCGTAACGGCGGACCAGTGCGTATAATGAAAATATTCCCCCAACACCATCATTATCAGCGCGTAAAGTGATCCATATATATTTTACAGTCGTTTGTAAAACCAATGTCCAGAAAACACATGAAATACCGCCCAGTACAAGGTCTTCAGTGATCGGGCGTTCCCCGATGATTGCTTTTAAAACGTATAAGGGACTTGTTCCAATATCTCCATAAATGATACCCAGAGCGACTAAGAGTGAACCGGCAGTAATTTTTGAAATATTCCCTGATTTATGAGAATCCATATAAAAAATTGAGGGTGCAAAGGTCACCCTTACAATATCAGGAAAATGTAAAAGCTTCTATCGTATGTATAAAGATTTTATAAAGATCAGCAGAATCTGTAACCTACCCCACTCTCGGTTGTGATGTGAAAAGGCTGATTCGGGTTCATTTCAATCTTTTTCCTAAGTTGTGCAACAAATACCCTAAGATATTGTGTTTCAGTTTGATATCCTATTCCCCAAATTTCTTTCAGAATGTATTGATGCGTCAGTACTTTGCCTTCTTCTTTGGCAAACAACGCCAGTAAATTGAATTCGGTGAGTGTAAGTTTTACCTGAATGCCATTCACTGTAACAATACGGGCAACAAAATCAATTTGAAGATCGCCGCTCACAAATGTACTGGATTCGCTTTTTGTCTGATTTCTCCTTAATGAAGAGCGAATTCGCGCAAGCAGTTCTCCGGTTCGGAATGGTTTTGTAAGGTAATCTGTTGCACCACTATCGAGTGCGGTGATAATATCGGATTCACTTTTCTGTACGGATAAAATGATGATCGCTTTTGTATACCATAAACGTAGTTCTTTCAAAACTTCATGGCCACTCTTGTCCGGAAGTCCAAGATCGAGTAGTATCAGATCAGGTGAATGGTTCGCAGCCATCATAATCCCTTCTTTTGCTGTGGCAGCGTGGATTACCTTGTAGTCATTACCAACCAGCAGAATATCAAGTAGTTTTCTTATCTGAGGCTCGTCATCGATAAGTAAGATTTCGGCTTTATTCATTCATCAGATTATTTACATAGGAAGTTTCAACAGGAATCCTGATTGTAAAACAAGCACCATGAGGCTGTTGATTTGTTACTGAAATAGTTCCTGAATGTGCTTCGACAAATCCTTTTGCAATGGAAAGTCCTAATCCCGTTCCACCGGTTCTGGTATTTGGCACCCGATAAAATTTCTGAAAAACCTGCTTTAAGTCGTCTTCCGGAAAACCAGGTCCATCATCAGAAACCTCCATTACAAAGGTCTGGTCATCCATTGAAATAGTGATACGAATGACTGAATGATCAGGAGTATATTGAATAGCATTGTGTATTAGATTATGTAATACATTCTCTATTAAGCCAATATCTATTTTGATTAATGGGAAATCTTCTCTCGGATCAAATAATAATAGGTGTGATTTGTAAGACTCAAATTTCTGTATGACGGAAAAAACAAGTTCATTGGCATCACACCAATCACTATGTAGCTTTAACATCGCGTTTTCGAGCCGGCTCATATTCAAAAGATGTTCAACCTGACGGTTCAATCTTAAACCAGCAAATTCTATTTCAGATAGTAGTTCGCTCGTTATTTGTTTGGAGAAAATGCCTCCTTTCAATGTGTCAACGGCCACCATTATGGATGAAATAGGTGTTTTAAGTTCGTGCGACAGCGAGTTGAAAAGGGT
>CAJBPB010000007.1 GCA_903957365.1 uncultured Bacteroidota bacterium | reverse complement strand
TCTCCGCCAAAAAATGAGACTATGAAAATAATTCCCCCCACAATAAGAGCGAACCAGAATACATAATAAAATATTACGCCCCACTGCCGGCCGGCCTCCTCTGCTACCTCGACAGAACAGGAAGAAACAATCATCCCTGTTACGATAAACGCTATAATACTGCTAAATCTGCTACCGTTCATATTGAAGTGTTTTTACCTTGAAAATTCCAATTAATTGGCACGAATTAAGCTTAAACTTTGTTCTTTAATCATCTTCTTCAAACTCCAACCACTATTATTTTTGAAATATGCAAAATCTTTATATTTTTTTATATCTGACACATCCATCTCACCTAAATACCTCCAAAAAGGAGTTTCATCACGTCCATATTTATCCTTAACTCCAGAATACATATAATAGATAGTAATTTTATCTGTTTTTAAGTTTTGTTTTCTAAGAAAATCAAAGATGTCCTCCTCAAGATGATTAAATGTCTTGTCATCACAACTATAAATTGGCTCGGATTCACCAATCCAGGTTACATCAAAGGAAGGAGCTTTGTATATGTATAAACGAGAACCACCTTCTTTGTACGAAAGCGAATAATCACTTGGGGGAGTTGGATTGCCTCTAATAATGCCACTCCCGCAAAAGGAAAGAACCAGAGTAAAACTTATAACCAACCCAACCAGATAATTAGAGTTAAATTGTCTTTTCATTAAAGAAAGTTTTGTGAATAAAAGTTTATGAAAATATTGCAATATATAATGTTTTGATAATTTTCTGTAAATAAACCCCGTCAGTCATAGTTATTGCCTTGACATACCTATCTTAAAAAATTTATAAAATTGAAATTCATTACTTTATGAGATTTAGACCTTAACATTATCCTACATTAAGGTTGCGAAGGTAATGATAAACGAATATCCTGAAAGGTTTATTCGAATTTATTTTAGGTATCTGATAGTATTTGTTACCATGAAATATTCAAACAGTTTCAACAATTTGACAACTCCTGTTGATTATCAATAATTTACCATTTGCTAAATAAACCGGACACACCCTCACTATGTTTAGCCAAGGGTGGGAATATAAAACTGCAAGAAATGCAAATCTTAGGCACCAGATACCGTAGTAAATTTTTGAGGTGCAAGGCCGGCGGTCATTTTTTTACCCGAAAAAAATAGATATTTCAAAAAAATGAAGCCGCCCGAAGGGCTTGGCCTTGTGGCTAAAAAATTTACGAGGTAATTTTGACAAAGATTTTCATTTTATAACGCTGCTGACATAAAAGAATAATGCTGGTTACCAGCCCCACTTCATGAGCGTGAAGCATGAACGCGAAATGGTGTGGGGAAGCAGACTGGAAAACTAACAAAAGAAAACAAGCCAACCGGCATTTTTTCAATGCGGGTTGGTGGTGGTGAAGGCTGGCATACCATCTGCCACTTTTGAGGATGCAGGACGAAATAAGGTGGCAGGAGAAGGCCGGAATACTGAAAACCTACCTGACATTAAGCTGCCACGCTCTTTAGTGGCTGGTTAATGGTGGTGATGGCTTGCGGTGCTGCTCAAACTTCATAAAAGGCAATGCATTTACCGAAGTTGGCATGCGGAAAAGGAGTGGCAGTAACTCATTAAAGTAGCTTTTATGGAAGGTGAGCGGAGTGCTCTTGACATGCACCGCTGGTATATAGTTTTAATACGGAATAAGTAAAATTGGTGCATGGCAAGGGCATGAAGCGAGGCCTGGAATAACAAGCTATCTTTAATGTGTTACAGATCGAGGTAAAAATGCTTTGCCGTTACTCGTTGTACTGATTACCGAAAAACGATTAGTTCCGGGATATCTGCCAATATTTGCACCCGAAGCATGAGGCGTGCAATAGGTGGCAGAAGCAGGCTGGATAACTGAGGAATTTCATGGAACTAACCTGCGGCCTTTTCTTTCCGCTGGTTAGTGACTATTGCTGTGCTGGCATACCAGGATCACTTGCTGTACCCGAAAAGCTGAAATTTTGAAGGCGGAGCATGGTGAGAACATAGTATAGGAATGAAATATCCTGCGATGGCTGAAAAATTTGCAGCTTGAGCGGTGCAGTATGTGATCAAACAAACTTTGCATCCGGAATATGCAAACTGATGCCTGCCGCCGTTATTTTTTCAACGGGGGTAGGCAGTGACAAAGGCTGGCTTACCCATGCTGCCGGTATATTCAGGCCAAGGACAATGAGCGGCGAGGATTGGGCTGGAGGAGTAACTTTTTGAAAAGCCTTTGCCATCAGCAGCCCAAGACTGTGCAAGCCGTGAATGGTAATAAACCACCACCGTAGGCAGCAAACTCAAATTGCACGTTATACTGATACCGGGAAACTCTGGAAAAGCACCCACTCAACCTTCTCGTTCTTCTAACCGGATATTTAACATAATTTGGTTATAGGACTGCCGCAGGTAAAAATGCCAGGTAATGAAAAAGCAGCCGGTGTGGGCAGGGA
>CAJBPB010000006.1 GCA_903957365.1 uncultured Bacteroidota bacterium | reverse complement strand
ATCTGACATGACTTTTATACAGTAGTTTTTATTAAACAAGACATACCAATGGAATGGATCGTTCTGATTAATGTCTGATTATTTTGGATCATTTATTTTTGAAAAATGTATTCTTTTCTTCAAAAAACAGACAAAGTGATGCTTTAAGTTAGACGAAATTGGCAGTTCTGCCTATAAACTGATCGTTCCACCAGAAATTGGAATGCTGATTCTGATGCCTGTGTAATGATGTTCACTGCCCGAGAAGCCGGTAACTATCTCAGCACTGAAAAGTAAAAACAGTTGGTTCAATCCATAGCCAAACTCATAATAGGGCTTGTTTCCTTTTGTGCAAAGTGTTTTTATAAATACGGTTTCTTTGATCAGGCTGTTTGCGAGAAACGGAAGTCGTTTAATAAGTATTCTGGCATGTTCATATTCCAGATGACCCTGAAAAAACTGTTTGTTTGTACTATTCTCATAAAATTGAAGTGTCCGGAACATATCGAGCCGATTGCCATCGTTTATCAGGATCGGATTATTATTGAAATGCCTGTAGTCTGCAAAATACAATTGTTTCTGATCCATGAATCTGCCTGCAGAAATCAAATAACTGAATCTGCCTATCATGTTCAGGTTAAAACTTTGTTCAACGGATGCTTCAATCGAATTGAACCTTGTATCACTTTTAAAAACACCTTTGATTCCCTGCCTGAAGTGAAGTGAAAATGTCGGATAATTTGAATAAAGCATCTGTTTCCGGTTATTGTCAATCTTATAATAATAATTTGGGGTAAAACTCAGCCCTATATCAAGCAAAAATGCGCGGTGGTTTTGGACAGAGGCACTGTCAGCATAAGATGGTATATTGGAAGTGAATGTTTTGTCAAAAGGATTGGTAAAGGCGAAATCAGTATTATTGTACAATTGGTTTCGGTCAGCATATTCTGCTCCGATATTCAAGATAAGTCCGTTGGTAATATCAATGATGTGATTTATTTTTAAGAAGTCCTTCTCGTAAATCTTCATATAATTCTGCGTGAAAAACAAAGTAGTTATGCTGTTAAAAAGCGGTAGAACACCTTTTACGGCATTGAAATCAGAAGTTATTCTTCCGCCGCTTAATTTAATTTTTGCTCTTCGGACCGGTTGATAAAGAAATTCAGTTTCCAGAATCGCATCAAAGGTATAACGGGCAAAAGCGTAAGAAGTTTTGTTAAAAAGAGTCACCTGTTTGCCATTGGGGGCATCATATATTGCTTTGATGTTTTTAGTAAAAAGGAAGCCATCCACAGTATTATAATGAAAAGATGAGAGTCCAAGAAGCCCGTTATGATTCAGTTTCCAATGTTCGTTCAGTTTTGTATGTGAGCTGCCAAACCAAAGATCTGAGCTCAGAATCCATGATTTTTTATGGTGGGTTGAATCACTTGTGTCATGTGCCTGACTTTTAATCTCAAAACTTTGCAATTCACTATTCGTAAGAGGCACTGGACGTTTGGTTTGCCAGAATTCTGGTGGTCGCGTGCGTGCACTGTCCGAAACCTCTGTATGAAGTTGTTTTACTTCAAGCTGTTTTTTTGGTCTGGACGCATTCACATCCATTTTGATGAGTTTGTTCAGCTCACGCATTTCTTTGTTATTCAGCTCCTGACGAGCTAAAAGTTCCTCCATCTTCTTCTGTTCTTTTGTCTTGATCGAATCAGATTCAGGTTTGTAAGTCTGGTTTTTGCCTGTTATTTTTTTCTCTTCAACGATTTCAGGAAGGTTCTCCGTTTCCGCTTTTTTGTAAATATCGTGGTCAATGGATGGATTCAGTCTGACGTTTTTATAATTTGCCGATACCAGATATTTGTATTCAACGTCAACGCCCATGATCGAGATTGATACATCAAAATCATGACTCACTGGCATCCAAACCATATCGGTAACTGGTTTATACACCTGACGGATGGATGCGTCAAACATTTTTTGTGACACGTTCAGATCAACGCTATGAATGTTCCAGTTTTCATCACGAATAAAAATATAGCCATTGTACAAATCTGGTCCTTTGCGTCGTGGAATAACTTTAATTTTGTTGATTGTATGGCCGTTTTCCGGAAAACTACCTTCCAGTTTATATTCATACACCTGAAATGCATTCCGGCTAAGCGGGGAAATGATTCCATCAATATCATCGTATAAACTCATGGTCACAAACTGCATCGGGCTGGCTTCATTTTCATCTCCAGAACTTTGTGTCGAAATTACTTTGGTTTGCAGAGGCTCATCCAGTTTGAACTGAATATCTGAAATTGTTTCTGTCACAAAATACTTTCCCTGCTCAATGCCATCTTTTTTCAACTGATTCCGTAAAAGGAAAGGAATATTTTTCACTACACCAGAACCTTTGAGATAAATACCTGCTGAATATTCCGATACCTGACTTTTATAATACTGACTCATACTGATTGCTTTCCGCATGATAAAATATGCCGGATCTTCGCCGCTGGCTGTGATTATAACCTCAGCCAAGTTGTAATACTGTGTTTCAAGTGTAATGTTGAAAGTTTGAAAATATTTTCCTGTTTCAATGGTTCTTGATTGCTGTTTATAGCCCAGGTACTGAAAAACAACTTCATAAGTGCCCGGCTCAAGCGGTAAATTGTATTCACCATCGATGTTGGCCGTGGTTCCGCTATGAAGTGAAGATACGTAAATGGCAGCAAATGGTACAGGATTCCCGTCATTATTAGTAATTACACCACGTATACCCTGCGCATAAATTATTGTGGAATAAAACGAAAAAAGAACAATTAAAATATAAAAACGTTGGCTTGTCATGTGAGTGGGCATGAATTGATCTGCAAAATAAGTTGTTTTTAATATCAAATTCAATAAATTCGATCAATGAAAATATTTTCCCTGAATCTTTTATGATTTAGTATGCGAAGGATTTGAATATGACAAATCTGATCTGTGATTTATTATCACATTTCATACAATTACCTAACAAGCTGAAAAGAAAAACTCTGTACTTTTTTTGGAAGTACAGAGTTCAATTCTATTCTTTTCTATAACATTTTACCAACTTCCGCTGGCGCCACCTCCACCAAAGCTTCCGCCACCAAAACCACCGAATCCGCCTCCGCCTCCGCCAAATCCACCCGATCCGCCAGAAAATCCTCCCCAGCTTCCTGAATGACTGCGACCGGCCTGACTTGCAAGAAACATGGCTGTCCAGAACGGAAGACTGCTTCCGCCTCCTTTACCACCCAAATGATTGGATGAACCACTTGAACGCATAAGCACAATTACAATGATAATCACGATAATTACTACCAGATACGATCCTGTCTTCTTTTGTGTGTATTGATCAGCTTTAAATTCACCCGAAGCAAGTTTTATAATTGCGGTTGTTGCGGCATCAATACCGCCATAATAGTTGCCTTCCTTAAAAAAGGGAACCATCTCTTTTTCAATGATTCGTCGGCTTAATGCATCTGTAATGGTTGCTTCAAGGCCATAACCGGTCTGTATGGATGCCTGACCGCGTGATGAACCCACTTTTGGTTTCACAACAATCACAGCTCCGTTATTCTTTCCGGAACGGCCTACACCCCATTTTTCACCAATCTGATTAGTGAAATCTGCGATGGCATAATCTCCGATATCGTTGATTATTACTACAACAATTTGTGTTGAAGTACTGTCGTTATAATTCCGAAGTTTGGTTTCAAGGCTATTGAGTTCATTGTCCGCCAAAATCTTACTGAAGTCATTTACCAACCGCGGTGGATTTGGTTTCTCGGGAATTTGTGCCCATCCATGCAATGCTGTTATAGTTAAAAGCAGTATGACGAGGTATTTCAGTTTGTTTTTCATTTATTTCGTTTTAATCGAATGATATCTCGTTGCTTAACTCGTTGGTATCATCTGTCTGGTATGGAAAATGTTTTTTTAGTTTTTCGCCGGCTTTTGAAATTCCGGCAACCAAGCCTTCCGTAAAGTTTCCGTTTTTGAATTGCTCAAGTAACAGAGATTTTACATCTTCCCAGAAATTTTCTTCCACCAGGCTGTTGATGCCCGAATCTCCGATAACTGCAAATTTCTTATCCTTCACTGCAACGTAAAACAGGACTGCATTTCGCATATCTGTTTTTTTCATTTCCAGTTTGTCGAACAAAAAAGCGGCCCTGTCGAGCACATCTTCACCACAATGGTTCTCAAGATGTACCCTTATTTCGCCGGAAGTGTTCAGTTCAGCAGAGATAATGGCCTGCTTGATTCTGCTTTTTTGTTCATCGGTGAAGAAGTTTTTAGCATTTGGCATAACAGCTGCATTTTGTATTTGGTTCAATTAAAACTCAACTTTAGGCGCTACTTCGGAGCCTTTCACCGCTTCGAAATAAGGTTTGGCAGTAAAACCAAACATACCGGCCAGCATATTGTTCGGAAACGATTTTACATAGGTATTGTACACTTTGGTTACATCATTAAACTTCTGACGCTCAACCGTGATGCGGTTTTCAGTACCTTCAAGCTGCGACTGCAATTCGAGAAAGTTCTGATTCGATTTTATTTCAGGGTATTTTTCAACAACGACCATCAATCTTCCCAAGGCGCTCGAAAGTCCTTCCTGTGCCTGTTGAAACTGAGCCATTTTATCTGGTGTCAGATTTGCAGCGTCAATATTTACCGAAGTGGCTTTCGCACGCGCTTCGGTAACGCCAATAAATACATCTTTTTCCTGCTGTGCAAATCCTTTGACAGTGTTTACCAGATTCGGGATGAGGTCGGCACGACGCTGGTACACGTTCTGAACCTGTGCCCATTGCGAATCAACTTGTTCGCCGTTGGTCACCATGGTGTTGTATGTGCCTTTAAAGAAACTATAGAACAGTACAAGAACCAGAACTATAATCCCAACAATAATCAGGGTTTTTTTCATTTTATTCAAGTTTTAATTTGCTAAAGTAATTAATATTTATTCGGTTGTAAAAAATGGTTTGACTGTGGTCTTTTAGTCAGGGCTTTACTCAATAGTCAAGCTCTGATTAAAAGCAGTTTAAATTATAGTTTGCAGACTTCGTTTGACAAAATCATTCAGTTCCTTGCCTTTCAGTAAGTTCTTTGATAAGCGTGCAAGGTCGTACAACTGTTTTACTTTCAGTTCATTGACTTCAACGTCACCTTCAAGTAATGCTGCCATTGTCGGATGATTGGCATTCACTACCAATGAATAACTGTCAGGCAGATTTCCCAATCCCATCATCGGGCCACCACCAAGCGCACTCATATCTTTCATGCGGCGCATAAACTCATTCTGTGTGATCATGAAGGGTGCATCCGTTTCGCTCAGGCTCTCAAATGTTACATCAAATTGCTTGTTATCAATGCTTTTGGTGATGATTTCCTTAAGTTGTTCCTTTTGCTTTTCATCCAGTTTTGATGGAAGTTCTGTTTCCTCTTTATGGATAATCTTATCAATTGAGTTAGAATCGACACGGGCAAAAGTGGTGTCTTTCAGTTTCTGTTCGATAGTGTTAATAAAGTGACTGTCAAGCATTCCATCCATCATCAGCACATCGTAACCACGTTCTTTGGCGGCTTCAATATATCCAAACTGATCATCGTGGTTGGTGGTATAAAGATAAACGGTCCGTTTGTCCTTGTCTTTCTGATTTACCTCAATATGTTTCTGGTATTCTTCCAGAGTAAAGTATTTACTGTCAGTGTTTTTCAGAAGTACAAATTTCTCGGCACGTTCATAAAATTTCGGATCGGAGATCATTCCATATTCAATAAAAATCTTGATGTCATCCCATTTCTTCTCGAATCCTTCACGGTCTTTTTTGAAGAGTTCTTCCAGCTTGTCAGCCACTTTTTTCGAGATATGACTCGATATTTTCTTTACATTCTGGTCGCTTTGCAGGAACGAACGGCTAACATTCAGCGGAATATCCGGCGAATCGATCACACCATGCAGCAGCGTGAGGAAATCGGGAACGATACCTTCAACTGAATCAGTCACAAAAACCTGATTGCAATACAGCTGGATCTTGTTTTTCTGTAATTCGTAATTCTGTTTTGCCTTGGGGAAATACAAAATTCCGGTCAGGTTGAACGGATAATCCACATTCAGATGTATTTGAAACAATGGGTCTTCGAAACTCATTGGATAGAGTTCACGATAGAATTCCTTGTACGCTTCATCATCTACTTCGGAAGGTGATTTTTTCCAGATTGGGTTTGGATTATTAATGATCCAGGGTTTTTCGACAGATTTGGTTTTCTGCTTTCCATCCTTATCTAATTCACCTTCAACAGGTTCTTCTTCTTTTTTAGTGCCAAATTGAATTGGAACCGGTAGGAACTTACAATATTTTGTGAGCAGTTCACGAATTTTGTATTCTTCCAGAAAATCGGTGTTTTCTTTGTCGACATGTAGTACAATGTCGGTACCACGCTCTTTTTTGTCACTATCAGTAATGGTGTAATCCGGACTTCCATCGCATTCCCATTTCACTGCCTTGGTGCTTCCGCCTTTTTTATAGGTCTTGGTAATCAGTTCAACCTTTTCTGAAACCATGAATGACGAATAGAATCCAAGTCCGAAATGGCCGATGATGGCATTTGCTTCAGCCTCTGTTTTGGTTTTGAATTTTTTAACAAACTCTTCGGCGCTGGAGAATGCGATCTGATTAATATATTTTTCAACTTCTTCCTGTGTCATTCCGATTCCACGGTCGCGGATAGTGATTGTTTTTTTCTTTTTATCAACCTCAACCTGAATGGTTAAATCGCCCAGCTCATCTTTGAACTGTCCGGTTGAAGCGAGTGTTTTTAGTTTTTGGGTAGCATCAACGGCATTACTGACCAATTCGCGTAAAAATATCTCATGATCTGAATAGAGAAATTTCTTGATGATCGGAAAAATGTTCTCTGTTTTAACTTCTATCGTTCCTTTTTGCATGGTATTTCTGTTTTTGAGTTTGGGTAAAGAATATCAAAGGATGTGCCATCGGATGAAAACTGACATTTTGGCTTTAATAAATTCAATGATCCGACAATGAGACGATTCGGCAATTCGTAAATTCGACAATTCGACGATTCGGTAATTCGGCAATTAGGGAATTTGACAATGTTGCGATTGAATTTTACTGAGATAGAATTAATTGATAATAAAATTCTTTCTTTGTGGGTTGATTCCTCAATCAAGATTGAATGTAATGTTACAAACGATTTGATGCTTACTTTTGCGCAAAAGATGCATAATGATGGACAACGCCCTGCAAGATTTGATGTATTCAATCAGTACATCGGTCATTGAAGACAAATTCGTGAAACTCACCCTAAGCAAACCGAAGAATAAACAATCGGATTTGAAGAATGTATATGTGAAGATGATTCTTCTAAAGGGAAGTAATTGGTTGTCATTTACATACAAGCATAACACCAAGGATATTGTTAAGAATTTTGCTATTGAGGATGCCTTGCAACAATTGATCGGATTATTGGATACTTCCTTTTTTGCTGCAAATCTGCTGACCAGTGACATGGATATTGCATTGCTGTCGAATGAAAAAGGATCGTTGAAACTGATTAAAAGACCTGTTGATAAGCGCGCAATTCCTGAAAGAGAGCATGATCATGCCAAATCACGCCTGATAAATCCGTCGAATTCCTGGTGGTTTCAATTAGGTATCACCGACCGACAGGGAAATGTATTGCCTTCGATGCAGTTCAAGTTCAAACAGATCAATAAATATGTTGAAATCCTGGATGGACTGATTAAACAGATTGATTTTCAAGGTACAGTTAAGGTTGTTGATATGGGCGCCGGTAAAGCTTACCTTACTTTTGCCTTGTACGAATATCTTGTCATCAACCGTAAACTGGATGTTCAGATAACAGGTGTTGAGCAACGTCCCGATCTGGTTGAAAAAACCAACAGGATTTCCAGAAGTGCAAATCTCGAAAACCTCCGTTTTGTAGAAGGTATGATTGGTAATTTTGCCGTGAAGGAAATGGATGTTCTGATTGCCCTTCATGCCTGCGACACCGCCACTGATGATGCCATCGCGGCCGGGATCAAAGCCGGTGCACAACTTATTGTTTGTGCTCCCTGCTGTCATAAACAGATCAGGCAAACGATGAAACCACCATTTGATGCACTTCCGATGCTGAAATTTGGTATTTTACTGGAACGACAAGCCGAGATTTTAACTGATACTATCAGAGCGCTTCTCATGGAAAAACATGGTTATAAAAGCCAGATCATGGAATTTATCGAAACGGAACATACGCCAAAAAACTTATTGATTACAGGTATCAGAACCACTAAAAATATTGATATTGAGGATGTTGATCAAAAAATTGATTCTTTAAAAAAACAGTTTGGAATTGAAAAGCATTATTTAGAAACTGTGTTGGGGTAAAGTACGAAGACGAAAGACCAAAAGCAAAATACAGAAGAAGATTTGTAAAACCAGAAACCAGTAACCAATAACCAGTAACAATAAAAAATGATCACAGGAACCCTCATCAATGTCGCAGCAGTGCTGGTTGGAAGTCTGATCGGATTAACATTTCGTTCGCGTTTGCCCGAAAGATTTGTCACCATCCTTTTTCAGGGAATTGGTCTTTTTACCATTGTATTAGGTATTGCAATGGCCATCAAAGCACAGGAATGGATTCTGGTGATTTTAAGTTTGATTGTGGGCGGTTTACTTGGTGAGTTATTGAATCTCGAAAAGTTTTTCGATACACTGGCAAGTTCGGCAGGTAAACGGTTCAAACAAGGTGGAGCACGATTCAACGAAGGCTTGCTGACAGCTTTTTTACTTTTCTGCATGGGATCGATGACCATATTGGGAGCCATTGAAGAAGGATTGGGCAACTCTCCGAATCTGTATTACATCAAATCGCTGATGGATGGTATTTCTTCAATCGCTTTGGCATCAGGATTGGGTGTCGGTGTTCTGTTTTCAATCATTCCACTTTTTATTTATCAGGCAGGACTTACAGTTTTGGCTTCTTTTTTTGGAAGTTTCATGCCAGAACTGATGATCAATGGCATTTCAGCAACCGGCGGTGTTTTATTGGTCGGACTCGGACTTAATATCTTGAAAATAAGTACGATAAAAATACTGAATCTGCTACCATCCCTGATCATAGTCGTCATTGCCACACTTCTGTTTATTGCTTTTCAATAGAATTCCGGAATTATTGTCCGGACTGTTTATAAATTAACAATGACAAAGTGCCGCGACAAATAATTACTTACTTTAGCATCTTGAATCGTAATGTCTTTTAATAAATAAATATATGGAAAATATTGACTGGAAAAATTTGCCATTTGGTTATTATCCAACAGATTTCAATCTGCGCGCCACTTGGAAAGATGGAAAATGGAGTGATCTTGAAGTAAGTTCATCCGAGTTTATCAGTATCCACATGGCGGCCACTGGTTTGCATTATGGACAGGAAGCATTTGAAGGATTGAAAGCTTATCGTGGCAAAGATGGAAAAGTAAGATTATTTCGTTGGGAGGACAATGCCAACCGTATGCGAAATTCCGCCCAGGGTGTAATGATGGCGGAAGTGCCTGATGAGTTGTTCTTTAATGCGGTGAATCAGGCCGTGCGCTTGAATGCCAAATTTATCCCACCTTATGGTACAGGTTCATCACTTTATATCCGGCCTTTGTTGTTTGGTTCGGGTGCGCAGGTTGGCGTAAAACCTGCCAAAGAATATATGTTTGTTGTGTTTGTTTCACCTGTCGGACCTTATTTTAAAGAGGATTCAGTCCGGTAGATGTTGAGCTGGTGCGTGATTACGACCGGGCTGCACCACTAGGAACCGGCCATATCAAAGTGGGCGGAAATTATGCTGCCAGTCTGCGTCCGGCCGACAGAGCGCACAATGATGGTTACAGCGCTGTACTTTTTTTGGATGCACGCGAAAAGAAATTTATCGATGAAGCTGGTCCTGCCAATTTCTTTGGAATAAAGAACGGTATTTATGTAACACCAAGCTCACGTACCATTTTACCATCTATCACCAACAAGAGTCTGGAAGTGATTGCCGAAGATCTCGGTTTGAAAGTGGAAAGACGTCCGGTTCCGGTTGAAGAATTGGAGACTTTTGAAGAAGCCGGTGCCTGTGGTACAGCAGCCATCATTTCTCCATTCAGAAAAATCGTTGACCGTCAGACTAAAAAAGAATATACGTACTCCGAAAAGGCTGGCCCATACAGCACAAAACTCTATCAAACCCTTACTGCCATTCAGTTTGGTGAAATAGAAGATGTTCGTGGTTGGACGACGGTTCTTGAAGGAATTTAAATTAAAAAATCCCGCTGAAAGGCGGGATTTTTGCGTTAATGAAGTTTCAGCTTATCGTTATTTCGCTCCTGCATAATTGTAATCATCAATGGTAAAGGTGTATCGATAAAAGGACGCGTTTTTTTCTTTTCTGACTAATTCAAAGTTATCTAAATCAATAATATTGAATTTCGATGTATCTATCCTGCTAAATCTGGATGTTCTTACTTCGTCAAACAGAATAGTAATCGAGTCAGCTTCCATTATGGTGCCATCAGAAAGTAAACTACCTAAATCAAGATCAATTTGCTGAACAAGACTATCGTTGTCGGATATGATATACTCAGTTTTAAAAATATCTCTAAATACAGAAATTTTTATATCAAAGCTGGATAGATTTTTATAAGTGCTATTTTCAAAATATGGTTTATCTATCTTTTTTTCACATGAAGGCAAGAATACCATATTATTGAAGAATCCAATGATCAAAAGTAGCGTCCAAATTATTTTCTGTTGCATTGATGAATAAGTTTTTATTGGTATTGATAAACTTTTACAATACAATGTAATTGTTTTGAACGCATGCAATTAACAATCTGTCAATTATACCAACCCTTTTTGAATGAGGATGGTTTCCATTTCCTGTTGAATCTTTTGCGCTTCGATCCCGGCCTGAATAGCAAAGTCCTCTTTATCGGATCGATAAATGATTCCTCGTGATGAATTAACCAATAGGCCACATTCGTTGTTTAAACCAAATTCAGCAACGGCCTGTAAATCGCCGCCTTGGGCACCAACGCCCGGAACCAGCAGAAAATAATCCGGGACGATTTTTCGGATTAAAGCAATTTCTTCAGGATGGGTGGCCCCGACAACAAACATCAACTGATCCGGGTCAGCCCATGATTTGGCGGTTTCAAGTACTTTTTCGAAAAGCTTTTTGTTGTCTGAAGTAAGATATTGAAAATCAGCAGATCCTGCATTAGACGTCAAAGCGAGCAAAATCACCCATTTATCTTTGTGATTTAAGAATGGAAGTACCGAATCGTGTCCCATATAGGGTGCTACAGTAACAGCATCTGCACCGAGTTCATCAAAGAAAGCGGAAGCATATTTGGCGGAGGTATTACCGATATCGCCCCGTTTTGCATCAGCAATGATGAATATTTCGGGGTAGTTACTTCGGATGTAATCAATTGTTTTCTCAAGGCTGATCCAACCTTTTGCACCATATTCCTCATAGAAAGCCGTATTGGGTTTGTAGGCAACTGTAAAGTCTACAGTAGCATCAATAATGGCTTTATTGAAAGTGTAAACCGGATCAGATTCCTTCAATAGAAATGTAGGTATTTTTTGAATATCAGTATCCAAGCCAACACAGAGGAAGGATTTCTTGATTTTGATCTGTTGGAAAAGTGCCGCTTTATCCATAATTTAATTTTTTTTAACTTCCAACTTCCGACTTCCAACTTCGTGCTTCCAACTTCTAATTATCCAATTCCGTTTTCAATCGTTCCGCATTCTCAGCCATCTGTAGTTTTTCGATAATCTCATCAATATCACCATCGATGATAGCAGATAAGTTATACAATGTCAGGTTGATACGATGATCAGTAACCCTGCCTTGCGGCCAGTTGTAGGTTCTGATTTTTGCCGAACGATCGCCAGTCGAAACCATGGTTTTACGTTTTCCGGCCATCTCTTCGAGATATTTCGAATATTCGAGTTCGAACAAACGGCTGCGCAAAACTTTCATCGCTTTCGCGAGGTTCTTGATCTGTGATTTCTCATCCTGACACGAAACAACAAGTCCGCTCGGGATGTGTGTCAATCGGATTGCTGAATAGGTTGTGTTTACTGATTGTCCACCGGGACCAGATGAACAGAAAGTATCTTTACGGATATCTTTGTCATTCAATTCAATTTCGAATTCATCCGCTTCGGGAAGCACAACCACCGTGGCGGCTGAAGTATGAATCCTGCCCTGTGTTTCTGTTTTTGGGACACGTTGTACGCGATGCACACCTGATTCAAATTTCAGAATGCCATAAGCGCCCGGCCCGATTACGTTGATAACAATTTCCTTAAATCCGCCAGCGGTTCCTTCGTTCATATCGACAAATTCAGTCTTCCAACCTTTTTTCTCACAAAAACGCATATACATTCTGTAAATGTCTCCTGCAAAAATACTGGCTTCATCACCACCTGTGCCTGCACGTATTTCGAGCAAGGCATTTTTGTCATCCTGCGGATCTTTGGGTATCATCATGATCCGGATATTCTCTTCAATAGAAATCTTTCTTTCCTGAAGATCATCAAGTTCGGCACGGGCCATTTCCCTGAAATCGTCGTCCTTTTCCTTTTTAAGAATTTCTTTTGTGTTTTCGATGTTTTCGACAACGTTTTTATATTCTTTAAAGGCAGTCACAACAGGTTCAAGATCTTTGTAATCCTTGTTAAGCTTCACAAAACGTTTCATGTCTGACATAACGGCAGGATCGTTCAACTGTTCGCCCATTTCCTCCCAACGTCGATGGATGGCTTCCAATTTATCAATAATTTCCATCTGATTTTTTATTTTTTTCGGATTGCAAAGGTAGGGAAAAAAGTGAGCTAAAGTTCGGAGTGAACTAAAGTGCGGAGTTACGTGACTTTAGTTCACTTCAGCTCACTATAGTTTACTCCGGACTTACCTAATAAACAAACCTGCCAATTTCACTTTCAATGGTGAGTTTTTTGCTATTTGAAGATTCTACATGGCCAATTACTTGGGCATCAACGCCAAATGATCTTGAAATTTCAATAATTTCAGTGGCAAATTCAGCTGAAATATAAATCTCCATACGGTGGCCCATATTGAAGACTTTATACATTTCATGCCAATCTGTTTGAGAGGATTCCTGAATCATTCTGAAAAGTGGCGGTATATCAAAAAGATGATCTTTTATTATGTGGAGGTTTTCAACGAAATGCAGTACTTTGGTTTGTGCGCCACCACTGCAATGAATCATACCATGGATATCAGATCTGTGAGTATTTAGAATGGCTTTGATAATAGGCGCATAGGTGCGGGTAGGGGAGAGTACCAGTTTACCAACATCAACCTTTTCAATTTCAGTGGATTGTGTGAGTGATTTGTTTCCTGAATACACAAGATTTTCCGGTACAGCTGCATCGTAACTTTCAGGATATTTTTTAGCGAGCTTATTTTCAAAAACATCATGACGTGCTGAAGTCAATCCATTGCTGCCCATGCCACCATTATACCGGTCTTCATAATTTGCCTGTCCGAAAGAGGATAATCCGATGATTATATCGCCCGGACGAATATTATTTTCAATGACTTCCTGTTTTTTTATACGGGCAGTGACGGTGCTATCCACAATAATTGTCCTTACAAGATCGCCTACATCGGCTGTTTCACCACCTGTTGACCAGATTCCAATGCCCATATCACGTAATTTCGCCAGGAAATCTTCTGTTCCATTGATGATGCGTGCAATAACATCGCCCGGGATCAGATTTTTGTTTCTGCCAATAGTCGATGAAAGTAAAATATTATCAGTAACACCAATACAAAGCAGATCGTCAATATTCATCACGATAGCGTCCTGTGCAATGCCTTCCCAAACAGAAAGATCGCCGGTTTCTTTCCAATATATATATGCCAGTGAGGATTTTGTCCCGGCACCATCGGCATGCATAATATTACACCAATCCTTGTCTCCACCAAGAAAATCAGGTATTATTTTACAAAAAGCATTCGGAAACAAACCTTTATCAATGTTTTGAATGGCCTGATGCACGTCTTCCTTCGATGCCGAAACACCGCGTAAATTATAACGCTGATCTGTCATAAAAGAATCTGTTTGATATAAGTGTGTTTCGTTATTTCTGAGAAATTACACAGTGGAAATTCCTGGAAAATAAATACTATGAAATTTATTATTTGAAAATGAGCATCTTAGATTTAGAATCAATACTAAATTCACCGCATTCATTTAATAGTTGCTGTCCGAAAACAAAATCACTTTTAAGCGTATGAGAAACGGTCAATTCAGCATTTTGTGTAGTCCTGTTTGCAATCCTTACACTGCTGATTTTGAAAACTGCTTTATCTGCAATCGATCCGGTTGTCAGGACTTTATCAATGTCACCGATGAAATTTTCTTTGTTTATGTCCCCGTTTTTCAATAATTCCATAGCTTTTTTCAAAGAAATCAGCGCAACTGATGTTTTATCATAAACGAATTTTTCTTCGTGCTCAGCTACGATGCATGGGATAATAAATGAACCATCTGCATTTATTTCGAATGCGATTTTATTGTCCTCAGGATTAATTGTAATTTCAACCTGTTGGTTTATAGGCTGATTGGCTGCTTTCGGCACAAAGTCCTTACTTAGAACCCTGAATTCAGTACGACGGTTCAACTGGTGAGCCGCTTCTTTTATTTCGTTGGAAGGTAATGCGTTGATATAGGTTTCGTCAAGCAAAGTTCCTTGTTCAAATGAATATCCATTCACTTTGATGGTTTGGTCAAGTTCTCTGGGGACGCGCTCACCATAACCTTTTGCTACCAGACGATCCGGATCAATACCCCTGAGAATCAGGAAATCAACAACAGATTGGGCTCTACGTTGCGATAAAATATCATTTTTCTCTTCGGTATCGCGGTTATCGGTATGTGAGGCAAGTTCAACCACGATGGTCGGGTTCAATTGAAGTGTGGTGATCAGTCCCTGCAATGAATCCTCGTATTGGGTTTTTAACTCCCATCGTGCCAGATCGTAAAGGATATCAGGCAGTGCAATTGGCTTTTGTGGAATCGGATCGATCATGAAATCTTTCACAAAATCGCGGCTGAACTCAACTCCAACTGTTGTTTCAACGCCTGATTTTGTAAAATAATTCTCTTTGTCAACGATGATTTCGTAGGTTGTATTTTTATTGATCTGGCTGTTTCCAAAAAGGTAATATCCTTTGTCATTGGTTCGGGTGCTCAAGGTCATTCCATCGGTACCTATAAGCTGAATGGTAGCGCTTTCGACAAACTGCAATGTTTTTTCATCTTTCACCGTGCCTGCAATGGTGAACAGAACCGGCGGCTCCATGAAATAGTAAAGGTTATCAATTCCTTTCGGATTGTCGCGGTTGCTCGAGAAAAATCCGCGTTCTTCAGTTGGGTGAAATGTAATCGCGAAATCATCATTTGTCGAATTCACCGGATATTTTAGATTCCGGGGTGTTCCCCAGACTCCTCCGGTATCAATGGTTGTAACAAATATGTCCAGTCCGCCCATACCACCGTGCCCATTTGAAGCGAAGTAAAGTGTTGTGTCGTTTCTTAAAAATGGAAAAATCTCGTCACCTTTTGAATTGACTATCGGCCCGATATTGAGTGGTCTGTTGAAAGGATCTGTTTTCTTTTCACGAAGCGAAACCCAGATGTCTTTGCCTCCGAAACCGCCTTTGCGTTCAGCTGAGAAATACAAAATCATTTCATTCTCACTTAATGTTGGATGCCCGATGATATCCAGGGTGTCAACGCCACTGATCAAGACAGGTGTAGGTTTACCATAATCACGGCCAGAACGCGTGGCAACATAAATCTGACATCCAGACTTACGTTTCTCGTAATTATCGCAGCGGGTGAAATAGAGTTTATTGAAAGTACTGTTCATGAAAGGCGCTCCCTCACTTGCTTTTGTGTTGATGATTTCCGCTTTATCAAGAAGAACCGGTGTACTCCATTCATTTTTCCGGTCGAGTTTGGAAATGAAAAGATCGCTGAAATTTTGATCTAACCAGCCATCTTTTTCTTTACCAGTTGCGCCATCGCGAGTTGAAGTGAAGATTATCTCATTAAAATTTGGGGATGCCCATGATGCGGCAAAATCGGATTCACGGGAATTGACTTTTTTTAAAGCAGTCAATTCATATTTTGAAGGATTCTTTAACCACTCTTCAATCATTGTCGCTGTTTCAGCACCTGCTACTCCACGTGGGTCGTCAGGAACTTTTTCAGTATAGAGATTATAATTTTCAATGGCTTCAGTATATTTTTTATTCATTTTCAGAACCTCAGCATAATTGAGGTAAATCTCTGGTGTTTTCTTTGGAAATTCGGAACGGAATACCCTTTTATAGGTTGCTTCTGCTCGTTTGTAATTGCCTGTTAATCTGTAACATTCAGCCATACGATAGGTAATCCGGTCACGCTCTTCAGACTTTTTCTTTACCTTATTAAATGCTTTCTTATATCGTTCTGCCGCAACAGTGTACATTTTTCGTTCGAAAGCCTCGTCAGCACCTTTTGCAGGGTTGCGCTGTGCCATCACCGACTGATTGCCGATTAATACAATCATAAGCAAAACGGTTGAAACGAGATATTTCATAAGATGCTGTGGTTTAATTTTCTCGTTCATAAACGTAAGATTTGTAAATTTATTGAACGATTTCATCCGTTTCCTTATTCTTTTTACTTGAAGTTGTTTCGCTGATAAATTCCTTTGTTTCGGCTACAGGTTTCTGATATTGATCAATATTGGTCAGGTTCTTCTCCGAAAGGTAATCACCTAATCTGGTTTCCCTGTCTAATCGTTGCACTTCTTTGTTAATTTCATTTTTAAAACCTGCCGACGCACGCTTCATTTCATTCATTGCTTTGCCAACAGTTCTGGCAACTTCAGGAATTCTTTTAGGTCCTAAAACAATGAATGCCACAAATAATATTAATAATATTTCGCCTGAACTAAGGTCAAAGAAAAGTAGCATGATAAATGATATTATTTGACAAAAGTAGTAATTATCGTTTGATAAAATCAGGTCTTTTTTGGATTTCAGAATTGACTTAAAATGAAAAATCCTGCTTCGATGAACACGAAGCAGGATTTTTATTTCAAAACCAATGTTTTTTATTTTTTAGAAGACAGACTGGCAGGAACTTTTTCTTCCGCAGCATGTTTCTTTTTTGATCTCATTAATAAGTCATAGGCAATCGGACTTGCATTAAATACGGATGAGTAGGTTCCGAATGCAATACCAAATAGAAGGGCAAATACAAATCCACGGATTACTTCACCGCCGAACATGAAAATCGCAATCAAAACAATCAATGTTGTACCTGTAGTGTTGATGGTACGTGTCATGGTACTGTTAATACCATGGTTGATGTTATTGTGTAATGATTTTTTCGGATGAAGATTAACGTTTTCACGGATACGGTCGAAGATGATAACGGTGTCGTTGATTGAGTAACCGATGATCGTCAGGATCGCTGCAATGAATGATTGGTCGATCTCCATATTAAATGGCAGAAATGTATAGAAGAATGAGTAAATACCCAAAACGATAATCGAGTCATGGAAGAGGGCGATAACACCTGCGATACCATATTGCCATTTTCTGAACCGGATGGCGATATAAACAAATATTACAAGCAGCGCAATCAGAATAGCCATGAAAGCTTTGTTTCGGATATCGTCGGCAACCGTCGGTCCAATCTTTTGTGAACTTAAAATACCAATGGTGGCATCATCTGATGAGAATTGCTGATAGGTAACGCCTGTGGTATAAAAAGCGCCTAAACCACGGAAGAGTTTGGTCTGGATGATAGAATCAACTTCTTTTCCTTCGTCTTCAATCATGAATTTGGTGGTGATTTTTACCTGACGTGATGGGCCAAAAGTTTTTACTTCAGGCGGCGCCTGCGCAAACTCAGTCGCAAGAGCTTGTCTGACATCGTTAACTGTAATGTCTTTGTCAAAACGTACTACATAAGTACGTCCACCAGTGAAGTCCACACCATAGTTTAACCCTTTAAAGGTCAAAGATGCTAAACTGAGCACAAATAGAACCAGAGAGAAAATATATGCTTTTTTACGTGCACCAATCCAATCGAAATTCAAATTCACAAGGAAATTTCTGGTTGATTTATTGTCGAAATTTAATTTTTTATCTGTGTCAAGGACATAGGTAAAGATCAATCTCGAAATCATGATGGCAGTAAACATTGAAGTCAAAATACCAATGATCAGTGTTGTAGCGAAACCTTGTACCGGACCAGTTCCGAAAGTGTACAATACAATACCAGTTAATAATGTAGTAACGTTACCGTCGATAATAGCCGAATACGCATTCTTGAATCCATCGTCTATGGCCAATCGCATGCCTTTACCGGCTCTTATTTCTTCTTTGATACGTTCATAAATAATAACGTTCGCATCAACAGCCATACCCATGGTTAAAACGATACCGGCGATACCAGGCAATGTCAGAACTGCACCAATAGAAGCCAGAACCCCAAACAGGAAGAAAATATTGATCAAAAGTGCAATGTTTGCAATCAAACCAGCGCGGTTGTAGTAGAGCTGCATATAAAGCAATACAAGAAGGAAAGCCAGAATAAATGAGTACATACCGGCATTAACAGCTTCGCGGCCTAATGACGGACCAACTACAGCTTCTTCTACTATTTTAGAAGGAGCGGGTAACTTACCTGCCTTTAAGATATTGGCCAAATCCTGTGCTTCTTCAATGGCCATTTCACCACCGGAGATAGATGAACGACCGTTTGGAATTTCATCGTTTACAACAGGGAATGAATAAACATAATTATCAAGTACTATAGCAACCTGACGGCCAATATTTTCACCAGTTAATCTTTTCCATGATTTTGCACCTTCAGAATTCATCTGAATGGTCACTTCAATACGTCCATTCTGATCAAAATCCTGACGTGCATCTACAATTACCTCACCACCCAGTGCTGAACGGTTGTCTCTCGAACCTTTCAGGGCAACGAGTTCCATGAATTCCTGACCTTCGTCTCCAACTCTGGGTTTAACAGTCCATGCCAACTTCAGGTTTCTTGGAAATACTGATTTCACCTGTCTCAACATATTGTTGATGCGAGCCGTATCTTTCACCATGGCTGTACCAACTCTTGCAGTATTACCCGGGAAATATTTTCCAGATTCATCCTGCATATAGGATGGCATCAAAAAAGCGTATAAAGGATTTTTAGCGGCGTATTCTTTGAAATTGTTCTCTTTTGTTGCGGTGGAATCAACAGCAAGTTTACTTGCCAGAGAAGTAGTATCTCTGGTGGTTGTATTGGCAGTTGAATTTTCATTGCCTGCTTCGGTTGAAGTGGTTGTAGATGTTGATCCGTTTAAAGCAGCTCTTTCACTATTCAGGTCGCTTAAGCGTGTATTAGCTTCATCAAAGAAAGTATAGAGTTCAGAGAAGTTATAAGTTTCCCAGAATTCCAGCTGAGCTGTTCCCTGAAGGAGTTTACGCACACGTTTTGGATCTTTGATACCAGGTAATTCAACGAGAATACGTCCTGAAGTGGCTAATTTCTGAATATTAGGCTGGGTAACACCAAAACGGTCGATACGTGTTCTCAGAATCTGGAACGATCTGTCGATGGCACCTTCAGTTTCTTTACGGATTACTTCAAGTACTTCGGCGTTGGTCGAATTTACGTTGATACCCTTGTCTTTAAATTCAAATAAGAATATTGAAGCTAACCTTGCATTTGGATCAACAGCTTCAAATGATTCGCCAAACAATGTAACGAAATCTTCCTGACTGTCACGTTCCCTCAGTTTTGCCTGTGCTATGGCTTGTGTGAATACCGGGTCCTGACTATAACCTGATAATGCTTTCACGATATCGACAACCGATACTTCCAACACTACGTTCATACCTCCTTTAAGGTCGAGGCCGAGATTAATTTCACGCTCTTTTACATCTTTATAGGTGTATTTGTCAATCAATATGTTGTAAACAACCTGATTGTCCATCGAGTCAAGGTAATATGTTTCACGCGCTCCCTGAATGGAATCCAGGTAATAGTTAAACATCATTTCTTTCCCACGTGCAAGTTCATTCGCCTGTTTGGTGGCTGTTTCACTCTTGGCATAATCATTCGCTTTGCCTTCGATACGTTTGGTTACGAAGGTAAATGATAACTGATAGAGTGATACAATCGCCAGTGCGATGGCAAATGTTTTGATAGCTCCTTTGATTTGCATTTTGTAATGTAAATTAGAATTAACTTTCTCTTCTTATTTTTTTTTGAGGGTGCAAAATTAGAAGAATTATTTTACAACTCCCAATAAATGATGTAAATAATGAAATATACTGTGAATCAGATTACTAATTGTTAAACCAATTGATAATCATAAATTGATTCTTCAAAAGTAGGTCTTTAATTTTTATCAGACGCATGTTAAACCGACCTTTTGTTTGTTTTTAAAGCGCAATCATGAGTAATTGCCGCTAATGTTTCTGTATTTTTAAATGATTTCAATTTACTGGTACCTTATCCATTTCCACAACTCTTTGTAATTCACCTTTTTACCATACATTAAAATTCCGGTTCTGTATATTTTTGCAGCAAGCCAGGTCGTGAAAATGAAACCCATGATTAATAATGCCATTGAGAGGGCAATTTCCCAGTACGGAACTCCAAAAGGAATTCTCACCATCATAATTACCGGTGAAGTCAATGGAATCATCGATAACCAGAAAGCGACACTGCCGTCAGGATTATTTACAATAAAATTGGACAAAATAATGCCCAGAATCAGTGGAATGGAAACCGGTAACATAAATTGCTGGGTGTCTGCCTCATTATCAACTGCCGATCCAATCGCCGCAAACAGCGCAGCATATAAAAGATAACCGCCAATAAAATAGATCAGGAAACTAAAGATTATGACTCCGAAATTGATTGAATGAATTACTTCAAAAATTTCATTTATCTGGGCATTATTAGCAATCTGTCCCGAATCAAGGCTTTGCCCCATCATATTATTTCCAACAGGCAACTGACTAACTGCTTCAGGACCAAATATAAGTGCGAAAATTGAATAGATACCTAATGTCAGCAGAACCCATAATAAAAATTGTGTCAGACCAACCAACGCGATACCGGTAATTTTCCCCATCATCAGTTGAAATGGCCTCACTGATGAAACCATCACTTCGATAATACGACTTGTTTTTTCTTCGATAACACCACGCATCACCAATGCACCAAACATGAAGATGAAAAAATAAATCAGTATGGATGTAATCAAACCCAACGCAACATCGACTTCAGTGTATGATTTCGATTCTTTTCCGTCATTTTCGAGTTTGATCGTCTGAATGTTTATGTTTGTTTTGGAAGATTTAATTACTTCCGGATCGATACCAGATGAGAGAAGCTTGCGGTTTTCAACTTCAGTTTTAATCGTATTTCTGATGGATGATTTCAGTGAAAGGGAAGCCTGTTTGGCATTGAAAAGCATTGCATTGACAGGGATGTTTAATTCTGGTTCGGGGATGTAAACCAAAGTATTATAGTCACCTTTTAGCACTTTGGCTTTCAAGCTGTCAAGATTCTCATTTACGTATGTGTAAATGTAGTTTTCGTCATTTTCAAATTTGCCTGTGAACCAATCTGTCTCATCCAGAACAGCTACTTTTTTTATGCCTGAATCTGAAAGTGTTGCCAAAAAAACGGGAACTATCATCAACATTGCCATCAATAAAGGGCCAAGAAATGTCATGATAATGAAACTTGGTTTCTTCACCCTCGTAAGATATTCGCGTTGTAGAATTAGCAGTGTTTTGTTCATATGCTAATTTTAATATTTTGTGATTCAATTTGTTGTATGAAAATATCATGCATTGAAGGCAGTAATTCCTTGTACGAAACAATTTGTCCGAATGGCAATAAAAACGATAACAGATCATTTGCCTTCACATGCGGATCGCACTGAATTAAGACATTCATTTCATCAGACCCCGATGCAGTTTTCGAAATCAAATGAAATCCGTTTGGCAATGCTTCGTCAAAAAATGAAGAAACATTGGAAAGATGTACTTCAAATGTGTTTGTTCTGTATTGTTGTCTGATATCTCTGACACTACCCTCCAGAATTTTATTACCATTGTTGATCAGGGCAATATTATCGCAAAGTTCCTCAACCGAAGACATATTATGGGTCGAAAAAATAATGGTAGCGCCTTCCTGTCTCAAACGAAGAATTTCTTCTTTCAGAATGTTCACGTTAATAGGATCGAACCCACTGAATGGCTCGTCAAATATGAGAAGTTTTGGTTCATGGATAACAGTTACCACAAACTGGATTTTTTGTTGCATCCCTTTGCTGAGTTCTTCCACCTTGCGATTCCACCATCCCATTATTTCGAAGCGTTCGAACCACAATTTCAAACGTTTTTCAGCCACTTTTTTATCAACGCCTTTTAATTGCGCGAGGTAAAGTGCCTGTTCACCTACTTTCATCTTCTTGTAAAGCCCTCGCTCTTCAGGCAGATAACCAATATGTGCAATATGTTTTGCGTGAAGAAGTTCTCCATCAATAAATACCTGACCTGAATCGGGTGCGGTAATCTGATTGATGATTCTGATAAGTGATGTTTTGCCGGCGCCATTGGGACCTAACAAACCATAAATGGTCTGTTTTGGGACAGATAACGATACTTTATTAAGTGCCAGATGATTTGCGTAGGCTTTCGTTACCTCCTGAATTTGAATGAATTGCACTTTTCGGTCGTGTTAATTGAATAAATCTCTTAGTCTTTCCGAAAAATTCCTTTCAGAACTGGTAGGATTGGGTTTAAAATTGGGAGATGAAGCCAGTTTTTCAAGTATTGCTTTTTCTTCACCTGATAGTTTTTTTGGTACCCAGACATTAATGTTTACCAGCAGATCACCTGTTCCATAAGCATTGACTGATGGAAGTCCTTTCCCTTTCAAACGTAATACTTTTCCTGACTGAGTACCCGGTTCTATTGTGATACGCACTTTGCCGTCAACTGTCGGAACCTCAAGTTTTACACCAAGTGCCGCGTCTGTGAAACTGATAAAGAGATTGTATATCAGGTTATTACCATCCCTCACAAGATCTGCATGCTGTTCTTCTTCAATAAGTACAATCATATCACCTGCAATGCCACCACGTGCCCCGGCATTTCCTTTACCGCTTACTGAAAGTTGCATACCATCAGCAACACCAGCCGGAATGTTCAATGGAATTATTTCTTCCTCCTGAACTACGCCATTGCCTTGACAATGCACACATTTTTTTGTTATTATTTTTCCGTCTCCTCCGCAGGTTGGACACGTCGAACTGGTTTGCATCTGTCCGAGAAAAGTATTTGTAAGCTTTGTTACATGGCCTGAACCACGACAGGTAGAACAGGTGGTATAGGAACCACCGTTTTCAGCGCCACTTCCGCTGCAATAGGTACAGGAAACATACTTATTTACTTTAATTTTCTTTTCAACACCATGGGCAATGTCATGCAGGTTAAGTTTCACTTTCACGCGCAGATTCGAACCTTTGTTTACCCTTCTGCCGCGAGATTGCTGACCACCAAAACCACCACCAAATGCGCCTCCGAAAATGTCGCCGAACTGACTGAAAATATCGTCCATCGACATGCCGCTACTGCTGAATCCTCCGCCTGAGTTATTCCCAACACCCTGATGCCCATACCGGTCATATCTGGCGCGTTTATCAGGATTACTCAAAATTTCGTATGCCTCAGCTGCTTCCTTGAACTTATCTTCAGCAGTGTGATCATGCGGGTTTTTATCCGGATGAAATCTGATGGCCTGCTTTCTGTAAGCCTTTTTTATTTCGGCTTCAGATGCATTGCGGTCAATTTCGAGTATCTCGTAGTAATCTCTTTTAGTCATTCCGGATAGTATATTTTATTAATTTATTTTAAAAATGTTCATCAGTAAATGGTTTTCGCTACAATGCGCTATTGCTGAATTTAACTCCCCACAACTACTTTCGAAAACCTGATTACTTTGCCGTTTAATGTATATCCTTTTTGGGTAACATCGAAAACTTTGCCTTTCATTTCCTCATCTTCAACCAGCACATTGGTGATGGCTTCATGAAAATCAGTATTAAAGGGAAGGTTATTCGCCTGGATTTCTTCCAGGCCTTGTTGTTTCAATGAACTAATCAATTTGTTGTAAATGAGCATAATACCAACTTCAAAAGCGTCTTTTTCCTCATTTGGAGGTAAGTTATTGATCGCTCTTTCAAAATCGTCAACGGTTGTGAGTAAACTCAGAATGAGATCCTCAGCAGCCGTTTTTCTGATTTCCAAAATTTCCATCGATTTACGTTTTCTGAAATTGTCAAAATCTGAGAAAAGACGTAAGTATTTGTCATTGATTTCTTCAACCTT
>CAJBPB010000005.1 GCA_903957365.1 uncultured Bacteroidota bacterium | reverse complement strand
GTTAAAATCTCCGTCAATAGCGCTGGTAATCACGTCAATTTTGCCTTATCTGAGTAAATTATTCTTCAAAAAACTACTCACAATTAAAATCCAGACAGTTAGAAATTGTCTAAAATCATATCGTAGTTATGTCCATTATTTTCAAACTCTCCTAATTCTTTGAATCCGTTTCTTTTATAATAATTTAAAGCCTTTTCATTTTCACTTTGAACACCTCCCCATAATATAATTCTTGTAATTCCTTTTGCTTTTAAGTCAGATTTTATAAAGTTTAGTAATTCATTTCCAATTCCGTAACTCTGCCATAAGTCGGAAACTGATGGGGCAAATGTGCTGTCAGTACTATTGTCAAGTATCAGGCCGTATGATTGCAAACGAAATCTATCATGCTCTAAAAACCCGATTTTAATAATAAAATATGCTATTATTTCTTTAGTCAAGAAAACCTCTGCCACATAACCCAAATGTTGGTTTGTATTTTTATAAAAGTCAATTATTGTTTGTTTGTCAAAGGGGTGTGGCCCAAACTTTTTTTTTGTATCCGCACTTAATCTTTGTAGATAATCAAATAAATTTTCAAGGTCTTCTAAACAAAGTCTGCGAAAATTAACCTGTACGTTTTTTTTTGATTCAATAATCATGGTCATTATTCAATAAGTGAAAGACTTAGAAATTGTCTAAAATATATCCTTTAACATTTTTTTGTGAATGATGCCCACATACATCGATAAAACCTCAGTCAACAGCGCTGCTATTAACGTCAATTTTGCCTCGTCAGAAGACTTAATTCTTCAAAAAACTACTCAAAAAGAAAATCAGGACAGTTTATTCTATAGTTATTATTCTTTTAGCCTTTTTATTCCATAGAATTATTCTTTGTTCCAAACTTGACGTAATAATTCTGCTTCCATGTTCATTCCAAGAAACACCCCATAAATAGTCTTTCGAATAGCCTTCTGAAATAAGGTTTCCTTTTGTGTCCCAAATTCTTAATGCGTCACTTGCTGATGCCAATCTGTTCCCTTTTGGATTCCAGGTTAAATTTCTGTATTCTCCTTTGCTAATGTCAATTGATTTTATAAGTTCACCTTGTTCATTCCAATATTGAAGCATTGATTTGTCTTTTTCGTATCCATAATCCCCTGTTACAAAAAAATCACCTGAATTGTGCCAGGCAACACTCAATAGCATTACGTCTTCTGGTCTATGTTTTATGGATTTTAGTAAATTTCCTTCAATATCATAAATCCGGATTTTGTCTGTAACTGTTGTAAGAATGTTTTTTTTCGGATGCCAATCTATTGCTGTTATACTTTTGGTTGAATTGCTTTGATTTACAAACTTTCTTATCAATTCACCTTTTATATTGTAAATTAACACTTGTCCTTCATTGTCGGCAACAGCTAAATATTCGCCTGTGTAATTCCAGTCAATTCCTCTTGCACCCTCAGGTGAAATTCCGTTTAATTCAATTTTTTTGTTGTTATCCAAATTGATTATACATGTTTTGTCTTCCGAGTTTTGTGTTGACACAGCAATAATATTTTTTGCAGGATGCCATTTTACCCGTGTTATTGTGTTTTTTACAGGAAGCGATTTGTATGGTTTTAGATTGGTTTCACTATAAATCTTTAAAGTGTCAACATTTCCGCCGATAGCAATGTACTTTCCGTTTGGACTCCAATCTGTTGTCCAAAGAATTTCCTTCGATATAGTATTTTGAGCAAATGCCTGATTGCAAAAAACAACAATCAGAAAATTTAGAAATGTCAATATTTTAATTCTTATTGTCATTGAGTGCGTTTTTTTAAAGTTTCTGACTAACGTCAAATTTTCACATTCATAATCAGTGAGTTACTAAATCCTATTTCTTCCTGTTTGAGTTCAGATTTACTGATTTGTTTTGGATTCGTTCTACTACATGTTTCTTCAATCAAGACTATCACACACAAAACCTAATCCAATTTCCATTTAAAGTGCAGGGCGCGGATTTCGTTCAACCGGGGACCTTTCATGATTGCTATCGGGAGGGTCGAGCCAAACATATGAAGTCCTGTTTATTAACAAACGTTTATTTTTTATTTTCCTGATTTTTCTTAACTTTTTCCCTTATTGAAATCCCGTCAATGAGTACATCCTTTAATACTGCGTCACCGTCTTTAATACTTACCAAAGCGTAGGTTATTTGATTCGTGTCCAACTGGGATTGCCTGTAAGTTAGTTCAGCATCGTATGCTTTTGATTCTTCCATATAATATCTGTCAAAAGGATAGTTAATTGTCAACTTGTTAGAACCATTTTCAGTTATAAAGCTTACTTTAGCTTTAAGAAAATCATGATTTTCGGTAGGTTTTTCTTTTGAAACAGATTTTACTTTCGAAAATCCTGCCGTGTCTGTTATGAGTGAAACGTATATTATTTCTCCTGTCACCCAATCTTGTTCGTTCGGAATCACAACAGTGTTTTCGTCATAGTTAAGAGTTATATATTTTCCTCTGAATGGATCACCTGGGTCAATAGGAGCAGTCCTGAACTTATACTCTTTCCCATTCTCTATAATATTTTCATTGTCCAAAATCATTTTAGCAGGAACATATAATTGCAACAATGCAACAAGTATAAAGGCTGTAAATAATATTTTTTTGTTATTCATTTGTCTTTCTTTTTTTTAATAACCAATAATTTGCTGCAAAGAATCCGATACCAACACCCAAAAACAAAAGTCCTCTAATCACAAAACTCAAGTCTTTATCGAAGTATCTGCTAATGACTAATGCTGTAATTACAAGCAATCCAAAATTTAATATTCCTAAGTTGTCTTGTTTAGCACCATCTTTTATTGTGAAGATACCAATTGCAAAAACAATAATATTAATAAGCACAACTGCAATTGGTGAGAACAGTCCGAAGATGAATACTGCAATAAACAGTATAAACACAGGTGTTAATGGCTCAATGTCAAAAAGAGCTTTGCTTTTTTGTTGCAAATAAAGAAGTGCTCCCGCTAATAGTGATATGATTACAGAAGCATAAAATTCAGGTGCAGAGATTATCTCGCTGAATAAAAATTCTTTACTTCTCAATTCCTCCCAAAACCAATCAAAACTCAGCGCCAGAAGTAAAGAAATTGTAACAAGAGATCCCAATATTTTAAATCCGTTATTTTTTGATTTTTGACGGGTAAAAAAGTCTAGATTTCCTATTAAATAAAAAAGTCCAAGCATACTGATGTAAGCAATGAACATTAACTCTTCTGTATTTTTTGCAACTGTCCCAAGTGAAATAATTACAGAAAGCGGAATGAGCCAATTATGAAAAATCATAAAATTACTTTCTGGTTTATTCTTGTACAAATTGTAATAATGGGGCAAGACACCTAAAAGCAATAACCAGTATAGATATGGGTTGGTTGATGGATATGACCAATAGCCCAAATGAGTTGCATAATATGTGATTCCGCCTATGTAAAACAGTGAAGTGATAGAAGAATTTATTAAATAAACCAATGGCAGACAAAGCAACATCCATGTAAGCAGGAATGTCCCGGTGCCTCCAGGGATATTATAAATCTGGCTTACAAGCGCTATGCTTGCTCCAACTGCAAAGAATAAAAATGCGGAACTGCTTTCTCTCCAGGTAATGCTATCCTGTTTTTTGAATAGTGTGTAGCCACAAAGTACTTGTCCGGCAAGAAGTGGTAAAAAAGCAAAGAATGTTTTTATTCCTCTTGAAAGTTCATCCCAGTTGTGGGCTATTATTAAAATAATTCCCAGTCCGACTAATATTGCTCCTAATATTCCAAAAACTATAAAAAGTCGGTTAGTCGATGAATTGCCTTTGTTTTTGTAATAGTCGAGAATTTTGTCAGCAGTTTCCTGTGTGATAATGTCAGCCTTAATGAGGTCAGATATGTCTTTATGAAAAATCATTGTTCTGTTTTAAATGTTTTGTAGGTAAATTTTCCATATTCATAATCAGTGAGTTACTAAATCCTAATTCTTCCGGTTTGAGTTCAAATTTACAGATTTGTTTTTGGATTCGTTTCATAATTCCAGGTTTTTTTTGATCGGGAAACAGATAAGAACAATTGAAACTGTAATCTAACAGAGTATAGGTTATACATAGGTTGTTTAATTCATTTACATACACTTCTTTTGAGAAATATAATTGTGATAGTAGTGGAGAATAAAACAGTGACAGCAATACGGAATAAAATAGTAAATGTATTGCCTTGGAAAATGAAGGTGATTGATAAAGGGAAATAAGTATTGAGAAGTTGTCTGAAATTTATCCTCTGGCATTTTTTTGTGGATTTAGCCTTCATACTTCCTTAAAATCTCCGTCGATAGCGCTGCTATTATCGTCAATTTTGCCTCATTTAAGGACTTAATTCTTCAAAAAACTCAAAAATAAAATCCAGACTGAAGAAAATCCTGAAAGGATTTAATGTTAATAACCACCAGATTCACTGATGGTTACTTAGGATAACAGAGTCAGAACTCTGAATGAGTTCAATATCATACTTCCAGGACTATTCAACCCACTTCGGGGCTGATTGGTTTGGTGGCTAATGACCTCCGGTTGCACCGGAGGTTATTGAAATTAAACTCCTCCGGAGTTTCAGGCCCTAATTAAAGAACTCATTACACCACGCGAAAGGATTACCTGCGGTGAAACTGTTCGCGAGGTAACGGGGTAACTTCCTAAAATAAACTTAAGACTTTATGGACAAACTGCAATTAACAAATGATTAACGTGAATAAATGCTCGCATTGTTTCTGTAACCTTGCATGGGTTTGTACCAGTCAGTATTGCTGGCCCCACCACTTTCAGCCCAACTTGCAAAATTCAGGTAGCCGTTGATTATCTGTTGTTTTTCGATCATATAATCAAATTTATTCGAAATATTCATTGCCCAGGGGTGATTTTTCAACGATTTATAATACGTTCCATTTGCCACACTACTGTTATCATCTTGTGATTGAAACAGGCTTATATCCACTTTATCTGTTGGAGGGAAGTCTGGCAGATGAATTTCATGTCCGCGGTTTAGATTAACAATCATAAATGGATTATAAGGTGGGGTTCCTATAATCGACAATAATTGGGGTTCAACCAGATTGATTGTCAGCCTCATGGTGTCAGGTGTAACATATTGCGCTTCTGGGCTCGTATTTACACCTGTTCCACTTCCTGGATAAGGCAAACGGTCAGTAGCGTCATCATAAAGAAAAAAAACAGCTTTCGTTTGATCTGTTTCACAATTGTTGGTTCCTAATGTAATAATATTGTGTTTCAGATCTGTTCCAATAACACTGCTAACTTTATTTGTGGGACAACCAAGCTGAAATCCAATGCCATTTTGAAGCATTGCGCCCATCGCTTCTGTGATAAGTGTTGCCTCAATCTTTACTGCTTTATTGTTGGCATTGGTGATCTGATTAAATCTATAACTGATAACCAGATCATTGAAATCATAATCTCCCCTGTTGGGCCAAAGATCTTCAAATGCCAGAGACCCATAAGTTGTCTTGCCCGGATAATAATTGTTATGCGCCAAAAGCGGATTGTCAGGATAATCATCCGTGTTATCAGGAACACCATCTGCGTCCTGATCGGTTACAGTGGTAATAATCACCGGCATTCCGGCTGTATTTACTGAAGACACCGGACTGACGCGTATATAACATATCCCATCGTTGAAGTCATTGTCAACAAATCCTGTGCGGTTCTGATCTTCAAATGAAAATAAAAATTGTTGCCTGTTATTGTCTTTTAAGATAAGGGTATGTTTTTTCAAGGAAGGATTAGTTTCCGGATTTAAAGAGGGGATTGAATAAAATACGTCTTTACCTACATATACTCCAAGGCCATTCCAACCGTGTGACACTAAACAAAAACCAATTGATTTTCCGGAAGGGAAGCGGCCCAGATACACTTTATTGCCTGGAAAAAGACCTCCACCACTCGCATTGTTCGATAAGTTAGGAAAAATAATTTTGACAGTATCAATGTTAGCAGATGACAAGGGAGGGTTATTTGTGTTGAATACAAAATAACCGATGCTGTTCATCCAACCAGCCCCTTCGGTTATGTAGGTAATCCAGACATCAGAAGATTGCAAAAGTTCAATGTTGTCAGGCACAGTTGCAGCAACAAATTCAGGATGATATACAGGCACTGGCTTGTACTCAGGTAATGTAGCATTAAGGTCTTTCAGTAACACAGCATCAACAACATCATTAATTGATTCAAGATATTTTGGCACACCATTAGAGGTGTATTCACCCATATAAACAAATTTGGTGGCATTGATTGATTTTTCCTGTAAAAAGTCTGATTTGAAAAGTGATGGTGATGGCGTGGTGCCGCCAAAAAGTCCGCTAATATGACCGTTTTCGACAACAAATTCCTGTTGCCGCTGCAAACCGAGGTAATCGCATGTTACCATCAGACTTGATAAATAGGAAGGTACGGGCTGTATGCATTCCCATAATCCATCGTTATCGGTTGAACCACTGAACATTTGAACTCCACCAGAATCAGGCGAAGCCGTGTAAACATTGAATCTAACTCTCGAAATTGGATGCCCTAAATTATCCTGAGCTGAGATATTGAAAGTAATGTTATTTGTGGTAGACCAGTCAAAATCCTCAGGAATCAAAAGATCTTCCATAGTAATCTCCTGATCTATTGGAACTGTGTTATTCTTTTTGCATGACCAAAATAATAAAACAGCAATAAACAATACTGGAATTAGAGTTTTTTTAAAATATTTAGTTTCCATTAGGAATGATTATTAATTTCATGAAATAGAATGTTAAAATAACAATAATTGATATCTGATTAAAAGTAATCTCAATTTGATTCCATCTATCTAAAGGTTATTAATTCATTATTTTGAAATTGAAAGTTCCCATTAATAAAAATAACAACTATTGAACCAAAATATTTAATGCATTATAAATAAGGAATATATAAAGAATGCAAAATTTATATTTTATTAAAACGGAACAATTTTCTAAAAAAATGAACTAAAAATGGAGTATTACAATCATTTGAATGACTTTTATAATGGTAAAAAAGGGTCTCAATAAAAGTGTGAGAAAACCATGTACTTTATTATTTACTTAGGTTTGCTTAAAAACTCCGGAGGAGTTTTTAAGCAGGTCCTGTTTAAAGAACTCACTTCACCACGCGAAAGGATTACCTGCGGTGAAACTGTTCGCGCGGTAGCAAGGTTTTTTTTATGAAATCCTGCAAGGCCTTTACAAATGAATTGCATCATTGGTTTCATAAGCAACCTGATATCTGAGTGTCTGTTAGAATGGATATATCTGGTAAAAGAAAAGGCCCTGTGACAAATGTCTCAGGGCTTTTTACAATTGTGAAGTGACCAATTTAATGCTGAACAAGTATTTTTTTGGTTTCAACAGATTTATTGGATGATATTGTAAGGAAATAAACTCCATTTGACAATTCAGCAGTGGCAATACGCAGTTCTTTTGTGTTTTGCATATCAACAGTTCTTGCCATCACCTGTACATTAAATCTGTCAGTAATTGCAATTGTATATGTATCTGTAGAGGTTTCGTCAAACTTTACAGTAGTGAACTGATCAGCCGGGTTGGGGTAGATTGTTGTAACAAGTGGTAAACACCAAAGGTGAAATACCGCATTACTCATGTCTGAGATAGATGGAACTATTGAACTCGAAATTTTAACTTTAAATTCACCTGCATCAATAAGCGGGAAACCAGCAGTGTTCCAAACATAGGTTGAACCAACAACATTGGCTGCAATTAATGAATGAAGTGTAACTCCATCTGCTTCATATAATTCAATATTTACTGATTCAGGGAAATTATCATCCCATGATATCAGATAGCTATTGCCAATATACCAGTATTCTCCACCGTTAGGTTGAAGAACAGTGATGGTACCACCAGGTGGTGTTGCCTGTATTGAGAAATCATTGTCACTGACATCAACAGTACCGGCATCCGTATGACTGAAAACTTTGATTGTATAATCAGTGTCAATTGGAGTGCCTATTGGAATCGTCCAGACGTAGGTTGATCCTTCAACATCTGATGCG
>CAJBPB010000004.1 GCA_903957365.1 uncultured Bacteroidota bacterium | reverse complement strand
TGCAAAATGCAAAATGCAAAATGCAAAAGTTTCGCAAAACACCTGTTCTGAACATTTGACGTAGGATGATCAGTTTAATACGTAAGCCCCCATTTTTGGGGGTTTGGGGGCTAGACAATTCAAAATACCAAATGACTCGTCCTGAAAAAAGTTTACAGTTTAATTACTAAATCCTGTTCTTAGTTTACAGTACATTTTTAATCCTGAAACTGGTTTACAAATGTATTTTGTTTTCGATAATAATTCTTCCATAGTTTTTCTGGTTTGATTTGCTGATTTGATTGATGGATTTGATTTGGTGTTAAATTTCCAATACTCATATGAGGTCTTTCTTTGTTGTATAGATCCACAACAGAACTGAGTAGTTCATTGGCCTGACTAATGTTATGGACCTGATAGTTGTCCAGGTATTCATCTTTTATAATCCCATTTACTCTTTCGGCAATTGCATTTTCCAAAGGGTCTCCATTTTCTGTCATGCTTATTTGTAAGCCGTTATTTTTTAATAGTTTCACATAACCACTGCTACAATATTGGACTCCTCTGTCACTGTGATGGATTAGTTGAAAATGGCGCTCTGCCCCCAAGGCAGAGAGCGCCATTTTCAAAGCACGAATGCTTTCAATCGCTTCGAGTGTCTCTGCTACATGGTATCCTACGATTTTGTGTGAATACGCATCAGTAATAAAACTGATATATAAAGGCTGCTCTTTGTCAATTTTCCAATATGTAATATCGCTAACCCAAAGCTGGTTGATTGCTGTTGGAACAAACTCTCTGATTAGGTTTGGATATTTCCTTAGCCAGTGATAGGAGTTCGTTGTTCGTATTCTTCGCTTGCGTTTTCTTACCAATAAATGATTGGCTGAAAGCAGGTTAAACAAACAATCTCTACCTATTTTTATGCCATGTTCCAGTATAAAGGGTTGTATCATTTCATGTATTTTTCGGGCGCCTATTCTTTTGTGGTTTTTTCGAATGTTTAATACCTGTTGTATTACCAACTCTTCTTCAATTGTTGTTGAAACTCCTTCCCAATTGTTCTTATAATAAGCCTGTCTGGTTATACCAAACCATCCGCATAATGTGGCTAATCCTACGCGTGAAAATCTAATTTTCATGGCTGCTATGGTTTGGTATTGAACTTTTTTTTAATCGGAATTTTAAACTCCTTCTCAGCAATATCAATCATTGCAGAGAAAGCAATTGCTTTCATTTCAGCACCCTTTAGTTGATTCTCTAATTCTGAAACTCTTCTTTTTAATTGTAAATTCTCGAATAATAAATCATCTGATTCAAGGGAAGAAGCCTGTTTCTTATTCTTTGCCATGACATCGGTGTTTGAGGTAAAATTAGGCCTTATACTGTTCGTTGGTGAAAGATAACCTAGATACCGCATCCACTGAAGTAAATGTCCATGATCGTTCATTCCGGTGTATTTAAACCAAATTTCCTGCTTGGTACGTCCACATGAAAGGTACTCCTGAATAATTAAATGCTTTTCTTCATCAGTGAAATATCTTCCTCGCTTTTGAATAATTCTGTTGTCCATTTTTACACTTTTTGTGTAAACCTATTTCAGGACAAGACAAAATGCAATCTTACTAGAAATCAAATTATAAGTATATGTTCGACCCGGGACGGAGTCGAACAGCTTTCTCGCTGCCGATGCATGCGTAGAGCCAAAAAGCGGCAATGCAAATTGCAAAATGCAAAATGCAAAAGTTTCGCAAAACACCTGTTCTGAACATTTGACGTAGGATGATCAGTTTAATACGTAAGCCCCCATTTTTGGGGGTTTGGGGGCAAGATAAATGCAAATTGCAAAATGCAAAATGCAAAAGTTTCACAAAACACCTGTTCTGAACATTTGACGAAGGATGATCAGTTTAATACGTAAGCCCCCATTTTTGGGGGTTTGGGGGCAAGACAAATGCAAATTGCAAAATGCAAAATGCAAAAGTTTCGCAAAACACCTGTTCTGAACATTGGACGAAGGATGATGGATGACCGCTTCGTTAAGAAAGCCCCCATTTTTGGGGGTTTGGGGGCTAGACAATTCAAAATACAAATAGCAAAATGCAAATATTTCGCAAAACACCTGTTCTGAACATTGGACGAAGAATTACCGGTTATTTTGCCTAATAATCAGGCCAGAGCCTTTAGAATTGCGGTCACTGAGCTTGCCGAAGTGAGCATTTTTGGCTCAGGCATAACGATGAGAGCGGACTTTATAGGCAGACACTTCTATTTGTCGAAGTTTTTCTTCATATATTGCACACGTTCAAAAGCAGCAGTATTAGCAGTCTGTTTGTTCATCAAACCTCGGAAATCCTCAATGCTTTTGAAGTTATGTTTCTTCATCCAGTCTTCCAGTCCGGTTACAATTTCTTTGATGTAAGGAATACCATTCTGATAAAGCGTAGTACATATTTGTGTTACCGTCGCTCCTGAAAGCAATTGTTTCGCCACTCCGATTGAATAATGAATACCGGTTGAGGCGGCCAGATCACAAGGAATTCCATCAGCGCTTAACAAGGCAATCCATCGCAACGGGATCGACTTTTCATCAGGATTTGAAAATACATTGTCGGTAACCACCTGCATGCTGTTGATATCAACATCAGGATTGTAAAAACGGTTAAACAAAACAATGGCATCCGCTCCGGCTTCAGCCAGACGATAAGTGATCGCGTGAATGTTTGTAAAATAAGGTCCGATTTTAACCGAAACGGGAATTGTGACATATTTCTTCACTTCCTTCACAATCTCGACATAGGTATCTTCGATCTGCTGACTGCTCACATGTCTGTCAAAAGGAAAAATAGCAATATTCAGTTCAAGTGCATCGGCACCAGCTTCCTGAATTTTAGCAGCATATTTCGGCCATTCAACAGGACTAACGCAGTTTATACTGGCAATAACAGGTATATCAACCGCTGCTTTCGCGTCACGGACAAATTTCAGATATTCTTCCAGGCCACTTTCTTTTCCAAGATTTACAATATAATCATTGGCTTCAGGGTACCAGAAATACATCTCATTCCGTTTTGTTTTTTGCTCAGCACGGGCAAGAAGTTGTTCTTCAAAAAGGGATTTCAGCACAACGGCACCTGCACCTGATTTCGCACAGGCGATCACATTGTTAATTGTACCCGTAAGTTTTGAACTGCTCACGATGATGGGATTTTTCAAAGTCAATCCCATATATTTTGTTGTCAGATCCATGATAATTTCTTTAAATTGTTATCAATTAATTCGTTTCAATAGCTAAAAGATCACCTTTTAAAATTTCATTTGTCAGGAATGCAAAGGCTTTCTCCAGATTTTCTTCAGCAGTCTTTGTGAGTTCTTCCTTAAAATCCCAGCTTATTCCTTTGATATGTAACAGATACGTAACAGGTGCATCATGGAACATCTTTTTACACAAATCAAGCACAAATGCCGGAGAAACCGCGTGCATCGAAAACTCAACCTTTGCTGAGGATGCGTCAACCCTGGTGAAAGTAAAACCTTCGATTTCTTCCTGTGATGCATCCACAAATATCACCAGATCCATTTCTGAAATAACTTCAGCATCTTCAATATTCAGCTGATAGTTACAATCGAGATTGATTCTGATACCTGGATTATTAACGATCCAGGTCTCCATCTTACTGATAAACGCAGCACCCAAACCATCGTCCTGACGACCCGGATTACCATATCCATAAACCAAAACCCGTTTGTATTTGGTCATATCAATGACTTCTTTTGCGGTCAATAATATTATTATCCTGATCAACCAGTGTTATTTCGAGTGGCATTTTCCCCAAAGCATGTGTAGCACAACTCAAACATGGGTCATAGGCACGTATAGCAACCTCCACAGAATTCATCATGCCCTCGGTGATTTCTTCTTTACCGGTCATAACCGCTTTGGCAACAAAATTCACCGAACGATTCATCGGTTCGTTGTTGTTGGTGGTCGAAACAATCAGGTTTGCCATCACGATCTGATCATCATCATTGATCCGGTAATGATGAAATAAAGTACCGCGTGGAGCCTCAATCAAGCCAACACCTTCTTTTTGTTTTGTTCCTTTTACTACAAGATCATTACCAAGCAGATCAGGATCATTGAGCAATTCACGAATCATCTCAGCGGCATGCAGGGTCTCAATCAGACGGGCGTAATGCATGTGCATGCAATGGTTATTGGGTTTTCCGTTTGTAAGCGCCTTGTATATTTCAAATTCACGCTGTGCAAGGGGTGTAGGAATGAATTCGGCTGTATTCAAACGGGCCAGCGGGCCAACACGATACCAGCCTTTTTCTTTTCCATATTCTTTCAGATAAGGGAATTTCATATAGCTCCAGCTACGAACTTCTTCCTCAATATAGTCAGCATATTCCTGATAATCAATATCATGAAGTATCTTTTTACCTTCAGTATCCACAGCACGCAACACACCATGGTATAAATCAAGTGCGCCGTCTTTGCGGACCAGACTCAGGTGATTACTTGGGAAGTGAGCAAAATTATCAACGAAATCCTTATTTGCTGCGTAATAATTTTTAAAGAAATCGAGCGCACCTTCGGCCCATTCAACCATTTTATCCGCATTAAGCGGATCAGCACCTTTCAGAAACTCATCACGCTCTGCAATAGAAAGATTTTTATTGATTCCACCAGGAATAGCGCCGGTACCGTGTATTTTTTTACCGGCTGTGGCACGGATAATCTCCTGACCGAATTTACGCATCATCACACCTTGCACGGCAAGATCGGGATAAGTCAAAGCAACGCCTATGATATTCCGGATTGCAGGATCACCATCCACACCAAAAAGAAAATCGGGTGAGCTAAGGTGAAAGAAATGCAGGGCATGTGATTGAAAGAACTGGCCATAATGCATCAGACGACGCATTTTTTCGCCCGTAGCAGTCAGTCCGTGTCCGGTTCCTGCACCAACGATCACATCCAATGCTTTGGCTGCGGCAAGGTGATGGCTGACAGGACAAATTCCGCACAAACGCTGAACCAGCACCGGAGCTTCCCAGTATGGTCTTCCCTGAACAAACCGTTCAAAACCACGAAATTCAACGATATGGAGACGACTTTGGGTTATATTTCCTTTATCGTCCATGTGTATGGTAACTTTACCATGTCCTTCGACGCGGGTTACAGGTTCTATTGTTATTTTTTTCAACATGATTCTGAATGGTTAAGGTTAATCAAATTTAACAACTTCGTAAGGCAACTTCAATGGATCGCCTGTGATCAATGCTACCAGTGCATCCCAGATAAGATCGGCACGTGGTGCACATCCCGGTAAAAAGTAATCGATTTTCACGATCTCGTGGCATGGATATACCCGGTCGAGAAGCATCGGTAACTCATCGTCGTTCGGTAAAATATGGTCCTTGTTAAGTTGAACTGTCGGACCTCCGATATAGGCTTCATGCAGACACTCTTCAATCGGAATGCCATTGCGCAAAGCAGGCAAGCCGCCCATAATGGCACATTCGCCCAATGAAATAAGTATTTTGCAATTCTTACGGAACGAACGAAGTACTTCAACATTCTCACTGTTGCAGCATCCACCTTCAATGATTCCGATATCAACCGGTTTCGTGAATGTTTTAATATCATCGATAGGTGATTTATTAAACTCAACGAGTTCGATGAGTTGCAAAATTCTTTCATCGATATCGAGTATCGACATATGACAACCAAAGCAGCCTGCCAATGATGTTGTTGCTATAACGGGTTTACTCATTACTTTATCCTCCTTTGATTATAATGTTATTTCGCTTCCGATTGCATGGTGATCGAATTTACGATTACCAATGGCTGTGTTAAAGCCAATTTCTTTTTTGATGATGGAACCAACCGGACAGTTTTTCATTGCCAGATCAGCCAGTTCTTCTGTCATCAGATGACCCAACTCCTGGTCTAACACCACTTCGAGCCGATGTCCGCGGTTGCGGAATGCAAACAGAGATCTGCCCTGTTCATCCTTGATGGTTTTGATACAGCGTTTACACTGAATACAACGGTTTTGGTCCTTGATGATTTTTGGTGAAGTGGCATCAATCTTTCGTATTGGAAAATCATAAGGGAACCGTGGAACAAGCATCTGGTAAAGATATCCAAGTGCCTGTAATTCGCAGTTACCACTTTTTTCGCAAGAAGGACAAAAATGGTTTCCACTTACAAACATAAGCTCGACGATGGATTTACGTAGATTCTGAAGATCAGCAACATTGCTTTCAATCTCCATACCATCAGCTACCGGTGTTGTGCAGGAAGTCATCAAACGACCATTGATTCTTACTGTACAGATACGACAGGAACCTTTGGGTTTAACTCCGGGCATATTACATAAGGTCGGGATATAAATACCATTTTCGCGCGCTGCGTCAACGATAAATGTTCCTTTTTCGGCCATACATTCCTTGCTATCTATTTTGAATTTTATCAGATTGCTCATAGCATTGTTATTTTCCATTAAAAATGATTGTCAATATTATTCGTGATGATGAAATTTAGGAATACGATTAACGTATTTGCATGACTTCTGAACGGATGCTTCAAGATCGAATCCCTGATCGAACTCCTTGTCTTTCTGAATCAATTCTTCGTAAAGATGACGGAAATTTTTCAAACTGCTGATGATTGGGTTACCGGCAGTCTGACCTAAGCCACAACGACTGGCCAACAAAACTTTACCCCATTCACTCAGATCAGAAAGATCGCTCTTCACACCTTTCCCATTCAATATTTTCACAAGCTTGTTCTTCATCACTTCCGGCATATTGCGGCATGTGCTGCACGAACCGCATGACTCATCGATAAAGAACTCCATGAAGTTTAAGACAACGTCGCGCAGTAATTTGCGTTCTTTGTTGAAGATGATCATTGAACCACCTGTTGATAAATCGGAATAACCGAGTGTACGATGGAATTCATCTGGTCCGATAAGTGTTCCTGAAGGACCGCCTACCTGCACTGCCTGCACATTGTATGCTCCAACCATATCAAGCATATCTTCCACATTGAATCCCCAGTTTACTTCATACACGCCCGGAAACATGCAATCGCCCGAAATACTCAGGATTTTTGTACCGGTTGAATCTTCAGTACCATATTGTGTAAACCACTCACCACCGTTTTCGATAATCCGGACGGCCGTTGCAAAGGTTTCAACATTGTTAATAATTGTTGGCTGATTGAGGTAACCTTTCTCAACCGGAAAAGGTGGCTTGTCGCGAGGTTCACCGCGTTTGCCTTCGAGTGATTCGAGCAGTGCCGATTCTTCACCGCAGACATAAGCACCTGCGCCATATTGTATTCTGATATCAAAACTGAATCCGTCGATGCCACCGATATTTTCACCCAGCAGATTATTCTTACGCATGGTATCAAGCACCTCTTCAAGGTATTCTTTCATATAACGGTACTCATAACGCAGATACAGGATTCCTTCATCTCCTCCGATTGCGTAACCGGCAACAGCCATTCCTTCAAAAACCAGTTCAGGTTTTTCAGTCAGAATTACCCTGTCTTTAAATGTTCCGGGTTCACCTTCATCCGCATTGCAGATCACATAGTGTTTATCGCCTTTGGCACGACGACAGAATTCCCATTTCAATCCGGTCGGGAAACCGGCACCACCGCGGCCACGGATATGACTGTGTTTAATTTCAGCAATGACTGCCTCCGGTGAAATGCCAGGCAAAATATTTTTGGTAACCGATCCATAGATATACTTATCTGAAAGTATCATTCCTTTGCGGCGGATGTTACTCGAAACCATCGATTTCAAACTTGGAAGATGATTTTTACCATCACCAAAACTTTCATTAATCAGCTCGTCCATATCTTTACCATCACGCATATGTCGTACGATTTCACGCACACGGTAAGGTGTTAACCTTGTAAATACCCTGTTATTAATAATGGCGGCCGGTTCCTGATCGTTCATACCGATACAGGCTGTGTTGAAAAGTCCGATCAAACCATCTTCGGTTACCTCGCCGAATTTTATTCCGACTTCCTTTTCAAAAGTTTCTTTGATGGCTTTCTGACCAAACATGATGGCTACAGCACTGTCGTTCAGATAAATTGAATATTTACCGCGTGGTTCAGTGCTTAGAAAATGATAAAATGTGATCGTTTGTTCAACGTCAACCTGTGACATTTTCAATGCCGTTGCGATTTCTTTAACGGCAGCTTTTCCGATAAAACCAAATAGCTCCTGGGTATCAATCAAAATATCCATCAACCTGAACGGGTTGCAGCTGTATTTTTCGATTATTTGCTTTACGGACTTTTCCATGTATTGATGATTTGGGGTATTGTTATATTAATTTGCAAATACTATTGTTAAATGATTCACAAATGTAGAGAGTTTTCAAATAAGAGGTGCAAAGTCACAAAATTTAGAATGTTTATAAATTGGATAGCATATTTTAAAATTAAATACAGTTTATAGAATCTGAATAAACCTCATGTTTTTGAAAATAATAAGTGTTAATCCGCTTTTTTCATTGTATTAAGTTCATAATTAATAACTTTGCGAAAGATTAATGTTAATAAAAAAGATTACCTCCTGATAACCATTACGAATGGTAAAGATTATCGCGGAAAACAATCAGAATTACAAGTTTTTTTTCTGAATTGTTCTTTTTTCTGCCATGCATTATAAAGGGTCTAATAATTTCATTTCAAACGAAGAATGAGATGTCAATGAACATGAATTTTCAGAGTAAATCAAAGGATGAACTTCTTCAGGAGTTACTACTACTCAAATCGGAACTTGATTCAACATTAAATGTAAAGGATCAATTAATTGCGGAATTTAAAACAAAAGAAAACCTTTGGCATCAGAACGAAGAACGGTTGATGTATGCAATTGAAGGTGCGTCTGATGGTTTGTGGGATTGGGATATTACAAATAATACCGTTTTCTTTTCGAAGCAATGGAAATCCATGCTGGGTTATGAAGAATCGGAAATTGGTAATACACTGGACGAATGGAGTAAACGGGTGCATCCGGATGACCTCAGTAAAACGATGGAGCTTGTTAATCGTCACCTGAACAACGAAACTGAAATGTATTCGTCAGAACACAGGGTAATATGCAAAGACGGTAGCCTTAAATGGATTCTGGATGAGGGGAAGGTGATTGCGCGCGATTCGGATGGAAAAGCCTTACGTGCCATCGGAACGCATAAAGATATCACGGCTAAAAAACAGATTATCAATGATTTTCAGCAAAGTGAAGCAAGATATAAAACACTTTTTCAGGATGGAGTTTCGGTCATTTTGGTGATCAATCCGGATTCCTGTGAAATTGTTGATGCGAATAATGCTGCATGCAAATATTACAACTGGTCACATGATGAAATTTGTAGAAAAAAAATCTACGAAATCAATATCATGAAAAAAGAGGACCTGGAAAGTGAAATGAAACTCGCAAAAGAAGAAAAACGCAGTTATTTCAATTTTAAACACCGTTTGTCAAACGGTGAGATCCGTGATGTCGAAATATTTTCAGGACCTGTAAAATTCAATGACATAACATTACTTTATTCACATATCCAGGATGTTACTGAACGTAAAAGGACAGAAAATGCCTTGAAGGAAAGTGAAGAAAAGCTTAATAATATTATTCAATCTCAGATTGATGGCATTGGTTTTGTAAATCAAAATGAAGTTTTCGAATTCGCAAATCATGCAGCGTGTAAAATATTTGAACTTGAAATAGATGAATTAATCGGAAAGTCACTCTTTGATTTCCTGAGTAAAACAGAAGCAAATAACATTAAACAGCAAAACAGAGACAGAAAAAAAGGCATTTCAAACAGCTATGAAATTCGGATAAACACAAAAAAAGGAATCAAATATCTACAGGTAAGTGGCGCACCGAAATTTGATACAGACAATACTTTCCTTGGCACTTACGGAACCTTCAGCGATATAACAAACAGGAAACTTGCCGAGATAGCACTCCATGAAAGTGAAGAGAAATTTTCAAAAGCATTCCAGACATCACCTTATGCAATTTCAATTTCAACTATTGAAGAGGGAAAATTTATAGAAGTGAACGATGCCTTCACCAAGATATCCGGCTATTCGATGGAGGAAGTCATTTCTGATTCCGGCGCAGGACTCAATATTTGGGCAAACAGTGAGGACCGTGAAAAGGTTATTTCTGTCCTTCGCGAAGGAAAAGATATTGTGAATCTTGAATGTATTTTCAAAAAAAGAATGGCGAAATCATTATTGGACTGTTATCTGCAAAAGTCATTTACCTGTATGGTGAAGCCCATATTTTATCGAGCATCAATGACATCAGTGAACGTAAAAGGGTTGAAAAAGCATTTCTTGAAAGCAGCAAAAAATGGGAAGCCATCATTGCAGCCACTCCCGACGGCATAGGCATGTCTTCTCTGGATGGAAAGATTCAGTTTATGTCGGATAAATTAGCCGAAATGTATGGTTATGCAATCGAAGAAAAGGATTTAAATATTGGCAGGTCAGTGCTCGATTTTATTGATCCATCTGACCATGATAAACTGCTTGTCAATTTAAAAAAATTATTATCCTTTGGTAGTACCCATCAGATTTCAGAATATCTCGCTGTCAGGAAAGATGGTTCCAGGTTTATTGCAGAACTGAATTCAACTATTCTAAATGATGAAAATGGTAATCCATACCGTATTTTATATATTCAACGAGATATAACCTCAAGAAAAAACACTGAATACGCTTTACAGGAAAGTGAAACACTGTACCGTTCAATACTGCATGCTTCACCTGACGACATTACCATTACAGATATGGAAGGCCGTATCATGATGATTTCGACTTCAGGTTTAAAAATGTTTGGCAACGATAAAGAAGAAGACCTGATCGGAACTTCGATCACTGATTATCTGATACCCGAAGACAGGGAAAGGGCATTGGCAAATGTAACCCTCATGTTTCAAGGCATCATGACAGGTCCGGCAGATTATCGCGGACTACATTCAGATGGAAGCGGTTTTGACATAGAAGTGAATGCTGATTTTATAAGAAATCAGGATGGCGTACCCGTCAATATGATCTTTGCAGCACGTAATATTACTGAACGAAAAAGAACAGAAAATGAAATAAAGGGAAAGTCTGCCCTTCTCACCAATCTGATTATCAATTTACAGGAAGGCATTTTACTTGAAGATGCAAACAGAAAGATTCTGCTGACAAATCAGCTTTTCTGCGATATTTTCGGCATCCCTGCTCCACCTTCCGTGCTTGTCGGAGTTGATTGCACTGATTCGGCTGATCAGAGCAAAGGTTTATTTAAAAATCCTGAAAAATTCGTTTCCGACATTAATCAAATACTCGATGAAAGGAAAATTATCCTGAATGATGAACTTGAGCTCATGGATGGACGCTTCTTTGAAAGAGATTATATACCCACCTATCATGACACCGTTTACACGGGACATTTATGGAAATACAGGGATATTACCGAACGAAAAAAAGTTGAAGCTGAACTTCGAAAACTTTCACAAGCGGTTGAGCAAAGTCCGGTTATGACTGTGATCACAGATGTTTCCGGAATGATTCAATATCTGAACAGCAAAGCAACGGAATTGACTGGTTATACAAAGGAAGAACTCATCGGTGAATCTGTTAATATTTTTAATTCGGGTGAAAAACCAAAATCGGAATATGAAAATCTTTGGAATACCATTAGTTCAGGTAAGGAATGGAAAGGAGATTTTCACAATAAAAAGAAAAACGGAGAATTATACTGGGTGTCCGCCCTGGTTTCTCCAATTATTGACAATAGCGGAAAAATCACACATTATCTGGCCGTAGAAGAAGATATTACAGAACGCAAATTATTTGAAGAAACGCTTCAAAAAAGCGAAACACGGTTCAGACAGATTACCGAACAAAGTCAGACCGTTATTTGGGAGGTAGATGCAACGGGATTATATACCTATGTTAGTCCTGTAGCTGAAACAGTCTGGAAATATCAACCGGATGAACTCATCGGAAAAATGCATTTCTATGACATGCATCCTGCCGAAGACCGTGAGGCTTATAAGAATATTGGCATGGAAATGTTTAAACGGAGGAAGGTTATTCAAAACTTCATTAATCCCATCCTGACATCGGAAGGCAAAATCATATTTGTCTCTACCAATGGGATTCCATTGGTCGATAAAAATGACAATCTGCTTGGTTACAGAGGAGCTGACAATGACATTACCGAACAACGCAATGCGGAAGAGGCTTTGCGCCAGAGTGAATCTGAACTCAATCAGGCACAGGAAATTGCAAAAATGGGTAGCTGGAAGTTGAATTTAACAACCAAAAGGATTATCTGTTCTAAAAATTACTACAATCTGATTGGTTTGCAACCTGATAAAAAGGAAATCCTTTACAGATCCTTTATAAAAAACATTTTTCAGGATGACCTGCGTTCATTTGAAGAAAAGATATCAGTGATCACCCGCAATAAAATTGAGGGTAGTATCGAACTCCGTCTTGTCATGCCGGATGGCACAGTTAAATGGGTTCAGAAAAGCATTATTCCGGTATTCGAAGATGACAAATTAATCGATTTGAGTGGCGTTACCATTGATATTGACGATAAAAAACAGGCTGAAGATAAAATAAAGCAGCAAAACGAAAGATTGAATGCAATCATTACATCCATGCCTGATATCATCTTTGTCTTTGACCAGTTTGGCACTTTCACTGAATATTATTGTTCAACACCGGGGGCATTGTTGGTTAGTGAAAACCAAATCATTGGATTAAATCTTAAAGATATTTTTGAATACAAAGAAGCCGAAAAACATCTTCAAATGATTCAGGAATGTATCAGTCAGCAAAAACTGATCACTTATGAATATTCATTCACTGACGAAAATGTCAATAATTTTTATGAAGCAAGACTGGTCCCCATTGCAACAAATAAGGTGCTCGCATCGGTAAGAGATATAACATCCCGCAAAAAGGCGGAAGAGTTAATCCTTGCCAATGAAAAGGAACTGACATCCATTGTAAATTCAGAGAACATCTATATTATCAAGACTGACCTTGCAGGGAATTATACTTACTGTAATAAGAAATTCCTTGAGAATTTCGGATATGTGTTTGAAGGAAAACCATTACAAAGCATCAATTCCTTAACCACCATTCACCCTGATGACCACCAAAAAACCTTTGAAATAGTAAAGAAGTGTATTGAAAAGCCTGAAACTTCATTCGAAGTCGAATTGCGGAAACCATTAAAAAATGGAACGATACTGACTGAACTATGGCAATTCATGTGCAGGCTTGACAGTAATCAAATGCCTGATAGCATTTTATGCGTCGGTGTTGACATCACCGAACGCAAAAAGGTGGAAAAGGAATTGTATGAGATGAATACAAACCTTGAAAAGATAATCGAAGAAAGAACCTATCAACTCGAATTAACCAATTCGAACCTTCTGCAGGAAATTGATACAAGGTCGAAAATGGAGAGTGCTTTGATCAAAAGTGAATACAACTACCGTACGGTTGTTGAAAATGTGAAGGAAATCATATTCCAGACCGATTCAGAAGGCCGATGTGTTTTCTTAAATAGTGCGTGGGAAGAAATAACCGGATTTAGTGTAGAAGAATCAATCGGTCAGTTGTTTATCAATTATGTTCATCCTGATGACCGGCAACTTACCATAGATTTATTCACACCGCTCATCAACAGAGAGAAGGAATATAGCAAAAATCAGATACGTTATCTGACCAAAGATGGTAGTTTTAGGTGGGTCGAATTATATTCCCGACTCGGTTTAGATTTAAACGATGAAATCACCGGAGCATACGGTACACTGCAGGATATTACGGAACGAAAAATGGCAGAAGACTTTGAAAATGAACTACTTAAATTATCACCAAAGCTGACCGGACTTCCATTGCATGAAATAAATTCAGCGATTAATCTGGCACTAAGCAGAATCGGGATTTTCCTTGTCGCTGACAGAGCCTACATCTTTGAATTCAATCATGACAAAACCACCATGAGCAATACTTTTGAATGGTGCAATGAAGGTATTCATCCGGAAATTGACAATCTGAATGACATCCCATGCGAAATCTTTCCTATTTGGATGGAGACGCTGAACCGGCATGAAAATATCATCATACCATCAGTTACAGATTTGCCGGAAAGCTGGCAGGCAGAGCGGGAAATTCTTGAGCCACAGGGAATACAATCATTGATTGTGATGCCTATGATTGTAGAGAACAACCTGATCGGATTTGTTGGTCTCGATGCTGTAGTGAATAAAAAAGAATACAACGCTGGGGAAGTCAATATACTAAAGGTTTGGAGCAGTATGCTGGCCAGTTTAATTAATAACCAGCGAATTGAAAAACTGTTGGAACAGACACGTCAGAATTATGAGACGTTTTTTAATACCATTGATGACTTCCTTTTTGTACTGGATGAAAAAGGTGGTATCATTCATACAAATGATACCGTTACAAACCGTCTTGAATTTTCGAACGATGAACTCAGCGGGAAATCAGTCTTATTGGTACATCCGGCTGAACGACGTGAAGAAGCAGGCAGAATTGTTGGAGAAATGCTGGCTGGTGTCACTGATTTTTGTCCGGTGCCGCTGATTACAAAATCAGGCAATCCGATAGCAGTTGAAACCCGTGTAAAACCCGGGTACTGGGATGGAAAACCGGTAATTTTCGGAGTAAGCAAGGATATTACAAAAATCAAGAAATCGGAAGAAAAATTCGCCAAAGCATTTCAATCCAACTCAGCCTTAATGGCAATTTCAAGTTTTCACGATGGTGAATTTTATGATGTCAATGAATCATTTTTAAAGACTCTGAATTATACACGTGAGGCGGTAATCGGAAAAAGTTCGGCTGACCTGAACCTGTTTGTTGATTCGAACAAAAGAAATGAATTGCTTGTCTTGCTTGAACAAAAAAAACCGATACGGGAATTTGAAATCGAGATTCGGAAAAGTGATGGGGAAGTGTTGATCGGCCTTTTTTCAGCGGAGTTGATTGATATTGAGAATGAGCTTTCACTGTTAACTGTTATGGTTGATATTACAGAACGCAAAAGATCAGAGAATGAAATCAAACAGGCCCGAAATGAAGCTGAGCAGGCAAATATCGCGAAAAGTGAGTTTCTCTCGCGTATGAGTCATGAGTTGCGTACGCCACTCAATTCAATTCTGGGTTTCGCGCAATTAATGGAAATGGATGAGCTCGATCCTGAACAGAAAAGAGGAATTGGCCACATCATGCGCAGCGGAAAACATCTATTGAATATGATCAACGAAGTGCTCGACATTTCGCGTATTGAAGCAGGCCGGCTTTCATTGTCACTTGAGCCTGTGAATGTTATGAGTATATTAAATGAGATGATTGAGATTGTCCATCCTCTGGCGCTGAATAAAAAAGTAAATGTCGGTGCACTGGATTTTAATGATACTCATCTTTTTGTGAAAGCCGACAGACAGCGGTTAATTCAGGTACTGTTGAATTTATTCAATAATGCAATCAAATACAATATTGAGAATGGAGAGGTGTTTGTTAAAGTTGAAAAGATGCCAAAAAATTATGCTGGTGTAATCTATCTCAGAATCTCAGTCATAGATACCGGAATCGGAATAACGGAAGAAAACATCAACAAACTTTTCAATCCTTTTGAACGCATCGGTGCTGATAAAACCCAGATTGAAGGAACCGGTTTAGGATTGGCTGTATCAAAAAAACTCATGCTTGCCATGTTGGGAAATATTGGTATAAAAAGTATGCCGGATGTCGGCAGTACTTTCTGGATTGAACTTCCGATTGTCGAAAATCAGATTGAAAGCCTTTCAGATCTTGATGATAAACCAGTAATAACCATAGGATTGGTTGAAAAAAAGGGAACAATTTTATATATTGAAGACAATTTACCCAATATTGAACTGGTTGAACAAGTAATTGATTCGTACTATCCTAACATACATTTGATCTCAAATATCACAGGCAGCGAGACCGTAGATCTTGCGAAATTACACAAACCGGATTTAATTCTTCTCGACCTGAATCTGCCTGATATTCATGGAAGTGAAGTGCTGAAACAACTTAAGGCTGATAATGAAACACTGATTATCCCCGTCGTGATAATCAGTGCGGACGCAACTCCGAAACAACATGATAATCTCTTAAATTCCGGCGCACTAAAATACCTCACCAAACCACTCGACATTTATGATCTGATGAAAGTGATTGATGAATATATTTAAAGTTTGTCCATAATGTCCGATTTCTTCGTTATTCCCGATCTTCAAATCAGTCATGTACCTCAGTACACTCCTGATTTTCAGCTCATCGAAACCTCGAACCCGGACATTCTGAATAAAACTTCCGACTTTTTTTACAGATACTCTTTATAGAATATCATAAAAAACTATACTTTTAATGAACGATTCTAATTAAAAAATTCATGATTGACGCAAGTTTAAAAAACGCAAATATCCTCATCGTTGACGATCAGATCGCAAATATTGATGTTTTAACCGGTCTGCTCAGAAGACAGAAATACTCAAACGTTCAGTTCACAATTGATCCGAGACAGGTTGTATCATTGTATGAGAGTTTTAAGCCCGACCTGATACTTCTTGATCTTTCAATGCCCTTTATGAATGGTTTTGAAGTAATGGAAAAACTCAAGGAAATACAGCCTGCCAATACATTTCTGCCAATACTGATGCTTACGGCCGATGTTACGATTGAATCGAAACAACGGGCGCTTTCAGTTGGTGCAAGCGACTTTTTAACCAAACCCTTCGATTTACCCGAAGTACTTTTGCGTATAAAAAACCTGCTTTATTCAAATTATCTTCATCAACAATTGAAGAATCAAAATGAATTACTCGAAGAAAAAGTATTGTTGCGGACAGCCGAACTGGAGAAAACAAACAGCGAACTGATTATTTCCAGAGACAAAGCTGAAGCTAGTGACCGGCTAAAAACATCGTTCATTCAGAATATCTCGCATGAAATCAGAACCCCTTTAAATGGTATTCTGGGTTTCACCGAACTCATTGCTGACCTCGATATCCCTATTGAAGATAAACTCGATTATGTTCCGTTATTAAAAATTTCAAGTCGGCGATTGATGAACACAATCACTGATTATGTTGATATTGCAACCATTGTTTCGGGCAACCTTGAAATACAACTGCAGGAATTGGATCTGATCAGTGAATGTAATAAGCTAAAAAACAGATTTGAAGACTTATGTATTGTTAAAAATCTGGATTTCAATTTCATTTATCCTGAATCAAACGAAAGAACCAGGCTTACAACAGATCTCGAAATATTTCATAAAATAGTAGGCCATCTGATTGACAATGCGATCAAATTCACAAAAAAAGGTTCTATTACATTTGGGTATAAATCGGATGAAACAAACATTGAGTTTTTCGTAAAAGACACAGGCGTTGGCATTGCAAAGGAAGCACAGGAAGTTATCTTCGAAAGCTTTATGCAGGAGAGTATTTCAAATACGCGTGGTTTTGAAGGCAGCGGACTTGGATTGTCGATCATTAAAGGATTTTTAGCACAATTAGGTGGAAAATTCCGTCTTGAATCTGTCAAGAATGAGGGAACCACCTTCTATTTTACCATACCAATCTTATACGAGTTGGTTATTCATCCTGCATCGGTTCCAGATGCTTTAAAAATTAAACCAGATGTGCTTCCGGTTTTTCTGATTGCGGAAGATGATGATACACAAAGGCTTTATATGGATTCTGTTTTGAAAAATCTTACATCCATGATTTACCACGCCTCAAATGGAAAGGAAGCAGTTGAAATCTGTCGGAATCACCCCGAAATCACCATCGTACTTATGGACATCAAAATGCCGGTTATGAATGGTTTTGATGCCACACGTGAGATTAAATCGTTCAGAAAAGAACTTCCCATTATTGCGATCACAGCCTATGCGATGCGTGATGATGAGAAAAGAGCCCTTGATGCCGGTTGTGATGATTACCTCGCCAAACCAAGCAACAGAGATGAATTTTTGAAAAAACTCAGGGTTTACGGTATAAATATCTGAAGTTTTTCAGACAATCATTTGACAGTCAACAGGGCGCGGCCATTTCCTTCCGGATCAGATTAAATACTGACTCAGAATCTGTCCAGATTTTATTTATGCGTATTTTTTTGAATAATTAAGTCCTCAGACGAGGCAAAATCTCAGTTAATAGCAGCGCTATTGACGGAGATTTTAACGAAGCATGAGGGCTTAAGTAGCTAAAATCATAAAATGTCATACTTATGATGATATAGAATGGAAATTAATTTCACTAAAAACTAAGATTTATTAAAAAAATTATTTAACCGCAAAGGGCGCATAAGTTAATGCAAAGTACCGCAGAGAAAATAGATAGATCAGACTCTGCGTAACTTTGCCTTTTACTTTGCGAATTTCTGCGGTTAAAAAACAAAGAAGAATAGGTAGTTATTTTACCCCGGCTATATCAATATGAATGCGACATTATTTGAGTCAAATTACTCTATTCACAAAAAAATGCCAAAGGATGAATTTTAGACAATTTCTTACGGTACAAGATAAATATTCGCATCATTACGGTAGCCAGAAAGATCGAGATACCAGTCGGGAAACTGCGTACCGGACGATTCAGCCCAGGCTGCAAATTTCAGATGTGCACTGGTGATCTGGGCACTTTCGATGGTATAATCATAACTAGAAGCAATTTTTATCGCCCACGGAAGATTTTCAACTGTCTTATAATATTTGCCGGTTAATGGATCAGTGCCATCCTGACCTGTTCCAAAATAAGTTTGATCGACCAGACTGGTTGGCAGATAATCTGGTAAATGCACTTCTTTTCCTCGTTCCAGATTTATGATAAGAAACGGATTAAAATTATTCAGTCCAAGATCATCAATACCATAAACCCCCGGAGTAAAACCAATATTCACAACCACTGTATCAGGTTCAACATAAGGATCGTCTTGTATCACATTCACGCCAAAACCTGAGGTCGGAGGCATGATCTTATTCACATTATCGAAAACAATGACCGTTATTTCTTCTTGTGAAGCTTCAGTCCCATTCTCATTGAGTGTGATATAATTCTCCTTTAAAACGCTACCTTCAACCTGAATATCGGATGATTGCAATGTGTTTCCAGGCAACTGAAAACCAAATCCATTCGCAAATCCTGCTCCTATGGCACGTATTGCAAAAGCACTAAGAACCTCAGTCACTTTATTACCCGAATTGCTGACGATAGTAAACTGATAATCAACCACAAGATCATTGAAATCATAATCGCCTTTGCCCGGCCATAAATCTTCAAATGCAAGACTGCCAAATCCTTCGGCAGGATAATGATTATTGAATGCCCTGGCCGGATCGTTCGGATAGCTATCCTCTTCATCAGTCACACCATCACCATCCTGATCAGACACTTCACCCAAATTGTTGTAGTTGGCCTGAATTTCAGTCTGACTTAACGCTGTGCCAAAAAACATCACTTCATCAATTGAACCTTTGAAATACTTCTGGGCATTGTTATCCGAACCAATAGCTATATCCCTGGATGTTAATTTCAGACTACCGGTCAAAGGAGCGCTGTTTCTGAGCTGTCCGTTGACATACATTTTTAAGGTCGCACCATCGTAAGTCATTGCCAGATGATACCATTCGTTCATCACCGGAAGTCCTCCGCCCCAATGCAGCAGATGACTGACATTATCGCTTGTTCTAACATGCACATTCCATCCATCCCATTTACCTTGTCCTAAACCGTGGCCATCCCAGTCTCCTTTTTGAAATATTTTTGCTGTTTTATTTTCCTGTGTCTTTGCCCAGGCCATCATGGTGATCGTGTTGGTAAGGTTTAGATTGGGAGCATTTAATACCTTAACATTTCCGATGGTTCCGTCAAAAACAAGACAACTTCCCGATACTCCGGTTCCCCACGTCGCGTTGCTGATGACACCATTATTATTACCTTTACTATCGTCGGCAATTGTGCCATTGTTTTCGTTGAATTCCCAAGAAGAGATCAGATTTTCAGTTCCATCTCCCATATCAGGATTGGTGGTGAAAAGTTGGATTACTTCCGTTTCAGTTAAGGCAATATTATATATAAAAACCTCGTCAACAGATCCATAGAAATTATTTAATGAATTTTGATTACCGATATAAACATCACTTGTGGAGGAATGAAGTGCTCCTGAATTGCTTTCACTTGCCTTTAAAACACCATCAACATATAACTTCATTACTTCTCCATCATACGTAGCTGCACCGTGATGCCAGTCTGTATCGAGAATTCTGTCAGCGTAAGTCATTACTACATCATGATACAAGGGCGTATATAATGCAAAACCCAATCTGCCCTGCGCATCCATTCTGAGTATATATTTTACATTCTGAAAAAGGACTGCGCCTCCCCTCCCGGCTTCTGACAATTTAAACCAGAATGAGAAACTGATTTTATCTCCGACCGGGTTGAAATTTGCAGCATTCGGAACCTGTACATGACCGCCCAGACCATCAAATTCGAGCGCGCTTCCACTGATTCCGGGCACCCAGTTATACCCTGTAATTACACCATTGTGAACGCCGAAAACATCATTGGCAACAGACCCTGTGTTTTCATCAAATTGCCAGGCCGCCAGAATATTTGCAGCCTGAACCTGATGGTTTGCAGAGCTTTTCAATGATTGGCCGGTAATATCAGATAAAGAAACTGAAACGGAATTACTGACGGTTTCAGTTAACCTTCCATTCACAAGTACTTTCTGAATGTACGCGGGCATGTTTAAATTAACTACATAAGGATCAGGTAACTGACTATAAAAACCTTTGTGATATTGTACTTTTGCATCTTCTGAAGTAATTGTAATCACCATTGACTGATCAGCTGTAATCTGAAACGCGACATCACGTGTTGTTTCCCAGTTAAAATCAGATGCAATAACCAGCTCCTCCATTGCAACAGGTTCATTGGGATCAGATTCAGCTGGTTTATTGCATCCTGCTATCTGAACCAAAAAAAATGATACAAGAATAATGTGTAAAATATTTTTCATTTGAATGAAATTTGAAATAAAGGTAAGGTAAAATATACTACTTCACATTCAATTATTTTGCTGAAAAACAGCTTCAGATCATAAATTTACAATTATTATGCCACATAAAAAGTGAACGAAATAAAGAAAGAAAAACGTACGGATAAAAAGTATAAAAAACCCTCCACCAGAGAAACTGATTTGTATAGTAAGTGAACAAATGACCTTTTTGATTGTGCCAGTAATAGGAATATGTTCAGCATTATTTTCATAAAATATTGATCAAATAAAAGTTAACTAAATATTCTGTTTTTCTTTCACTCTGCAAATCAAACAAAATGAATTGTTATTAATTTAACAAATCTTCGGAGTAACAACCATAAAAGATAATTAATCGCAAAAGAAATAATAAAATGGCAAGCACCAATTTTACTAAATACAGGATATTTTGTCCCGATTTGACGATTAACAAATATGATGTACCCTTTGATGTTTTCTGATGAAAATCCGGGTGTAATTTTACGAATGAGATTAATAACAGCATTTTACAGGATTGAACTGTAAGGCTGATTAATATCCTTCCATGTCAGGCTTAAAAGTTCGCTGTCGGGCCATGGGCCAAAAAGCAGAGATTATATAGTGCAGATGCGATACCTGAACTTGCCGAAGTGCAATGCATTGTGCTTGTCGAAGTGTGAGCATTTTTGGCTCAGTTATAAAGTTAAGAGAGGACTTTTCAGATGCACACTTCTATTTGCAGTCATACATTTTTTGTATTGTACTAAACCAGATATAATTATTAAAAAACGCAGTCAATTAAACCAAATGATCTTATATTTGTGTAAGTATGTCTGTATAAATGAAAATATGTTCTTATTAAATGAGTCAGATATTCCACATTTTTTGACAAACGATTGGAGATTGTTTTGATTTGATAAAATTAATCTTTCCGGATAATGAAAAAAGGTAAACCCACTTATGAAGAATTAGAAAGTAAAGTGCTTGAACTTGAGCGGTTTATCAGCGATAAGTTAATTCTTTCCAATGAAAATATTTTCTGGCCTAACGAAGAGAGAATCAAAGACCACAAGGACAATAATTATAATGCCCTTACTGACAGCAACACGAAAAACCGAAAATCAAGAACAGCACTCCGGGTAAGTGAAAAACTATATCAAAGTCTGATGGATAATATCGATGCTGGTATTGTCATTCACGCTCCCGATACTTCCATTATAATCAGTAATCCGAAAGCATCAGTTTTACTCGGATTGAGCGAGGAACAGATGTATGGAAAACTTGCTTATGATCCTCAATGGAGATTCATTTACGAAAATGGCGAACCTATACCCATCGATAAATACCCTGTCAATCAGATTATTAAAGAAAATAAATCGCTTCATAATCTGGTTTTGGGTGTTAACCGTCCTGTTACCAACGATATTGTATGGCTAATTGTCAATGGGTTTTCGGTATCAAATCAAGAAGATGAGATTATCGAAATAATCATCAGTTTTATCGATATCACAGAGCAGAAAAATATTGAACAGGACCTGCTCGACAGTGAATTGAAATACAGGAATCTGGTTGAAAACTCAACTGTAGGAGTTTATCGCACCAGGATAAATGGTGAAATATTATTTGCGAACAACACTTTACTAAAAATACTCGGATATAATTCGATGGATTCGCTGTTGGCAACAAATTCAATCATAACCTATAAAGATCCAAAACAGCGGGAATTTATTATCAATCAATTGCTTAAGCATGGTGAAATATCTGATCATGAACTTAGCATTAATACTGCGGATGGGTTTGAAAAAATATTACTGACAAGTGTAAAACTTGAAGGTGATATACTGACAGGTACTGTTATTGATATTACCGGCCGTAAAAAAGTGGAAGAGGCTCTGGGAAAGAGTAGAAGAGAAATTTCGACACTTATGAATAATATGCCAGGTATGGTGTATTACTGTATGAACGACCGTAACTGGACTTTAAAATTTGCAAGTGAGGGATCATTTGACCTTACCGGTTATTTGCCTGATGAATTGATTGGAAGCAAGCTCATCTCCTACAACGAATTAATACATCCCGATGATCGCGATATGGTTTGGAATTCTGTTCAGGAAGCCATCACAAAAAAAACATCGTATAGTATTGAATACAGAATTATTACCAGAACCAAAGTAGTGAAATTTGTCTGGGAACGCGGACAGGGTTTATACAACACTGATAATGCCCTGGATCACCTCGAAGGTTTTATTTTGGATATTACTGAACGGAAACAGTCGGAAGAAGCTTTATATATCAGCGAACAAAACTGGCGAACTCTCGTAAATACGGTTCCTGATTATATCGCATTACATGATGAGGAAGGCCGTTATCTTTTCCTGAACCATTATGCAGAAGGATTCTCTGAAAAAGATGTGATTGGCAAAAATCTTTTCGATTTCATACCAGAGGAAAACCAGGCCTTGTATAAAAGTAATTTTGAAGCATGTATTAAAACGCAACAAACACAAAAATTCATCAACAAAGCCTACGGAAACAACAAAACGACCAGAACGTATGACTGTTATATGGTTCCGATAATAAACAAAGATGAATCGATTTATGTTTTGGCCATTGCCAAAGACATTACTGAACAAAAAAATATGGAGGACAGCCTCAGAAACAGTGAGGCACACTTCAGACTGCTTACCGAAGATGTGTCTGACGTAGTATGGAAGCAGGACAGTGATAACCGGTTTACCTATATCAGCCCAGCGGATGAAAGACTCCGTGGATTCAAATCAGAAGAAATGATTGGCAGACATGTATCTGAAATTCTTACGGCAGAGGGTTTTGCATTGGTGAAAGATAAAATGTTTGACCGGTATAATGACGAACAAACAGAAAACAAAACCGGTTCACTGGTATTTGAAGTTCAACAAATATGTAAAGACGGGAGCTACGTTTGGACAGAGGTTATTTCGACAGCAGAACACGATGATGAAGGCAAAATAACAGGTTATCATGGCATCAGCCGCGACATTACCGAACGCAAAAAAGCAGAAGATGCTTTGCGCGATACCAACCATTTACTATCGCAATTCATTGAACATTCCCCTATTTTAGCCTATATCAAGGAAGTAACACCAACCGAAAGCCGCGTCTTAATAGCAAGTGAGAATTTTAAGGAAATGACTGGAATCCCCGGCTCCCTGATGGCTGGTAAAACAATGAAAGAATTATTCCCTGCTGATTTCGCTGATAAAATATCAGCGGATGATTGGGAAGTGGTCTCAGCCGGGAAAGAAATAAAAATTGAAGAGGAATTAAACGGCCGGTTTTATACTTCAATAAAATACCCGATCAGAACAGGCAGCAAGAATCTGCTCGCGGGTTACACCATAGATAATACCGAACGCAAAAAATTTGAAATTGCCTTAGAAAAAAACTTTAAGGAATTAGAAGAACTCAATGCTGAGAAAGATAAATTCTTCTCTATTATTGCCCATGACCTGCGAAGCCCTTTTAACATATTTCTTGGTTTTACACAGCTTATGGTCGAAGATCTGCCCAAACTGAGATTGGAGGAAATACAGAAAATTGCTCTTCTGATGAGGAATTCGGCCAATAACCTGTATATTTTACTTGACAATCTTTTGGAATGGTCACGCATGCAACGGGGTATTACGCATTTTGAACCATACATGTTTTTGGTAAAATTGAGAATAAAAGAAAGTATTCAATCGTCACTTGAAATGGCTGACAAAAAAGGAATTGAATTTGAAATCAATATACCCGATGAAATGACAATTTTTGCGGACGAAAATATGTTCGGTTCAATCATACGAAATCTTATTTCCAACGCAACAAAATTCACATCCAAAGGAGGAAAAATAATCATTTCGGCTTCAAAACGGGATCATGAACTTAAATTCTCTGTTTCAGATACAGGCATTGGAATGGACAATGTATTACTTGGCAGGCTTTTCCATCTCGATGATCAATCGAGCAGAAAAGGCACAGAAGGAGAACCAAGCACAGGCCTGGGATTGATAATCTGCAAAGATTTTGTCGAAAAACATGGCGGAAAAATCTGGGCAGAAAGTGAAGAAGGAAAAGGAAGTATATTTCATTTTACAATTCCTTGTTAATAATTTGTCACAAAAGTAATTAGGTTTTAACCGCATAGGATGTTAAGAAAACAACAGAAGCCGCAGAATAATTAGTTACAGACTGACTCCGCGTTACTTTGCATAAAACTTTGCAGTTCTTCGGTTACAAAAACATAGATGATTTTTCATGCTAAGTTATTATAACTTTGGTGGAATTAATATGAATTTGACGTTATTTTATTCAGATTACTTAGAACAATAAAAGAATGAATTTTGATTTAACAACCCTTTTTGTATTTTCATTTATTTTTAAGTTAATAAAACCACAATGAATCTGACTTTCACGGTTTATTCAATACTGTTTCTTGCGACATCGCTTGTCTCGTTTTTTGTCGCTTTTCTTTCCTGGCAACGTCGAAATGTAAAAGCAGCCAACGAACTTCTCCTGTTAATGCTGGCCACTGGTATAGGTGCGTTCTGTCTCATTTTTGAAACTTCAGCGACGACATTAAATGACAAAATTTTATGGTCTAAACTCGAATATTTTGGAGGTGTGTCTACGCCTGTTCTGTACCTGATTTTCGCATTGCGTTTCACAGGCCGGGATAAATATATCTCAGTCAAATATTTACTGCTTCTGTTCATTATTCCGGCAATTACAATGATTCTGGTAATGACCAACGAACACCATCAACTGATATGGTCGGGGTACTCCGCCATATCCAAAAAAACAAATCTGATGGAATATTATCATGGTACAGGGTTCTGGATCGGATATATATTCTACACTTACGTCTTGCTTCTCTTGGCGACAATCAATCTGATAACGTTTATTATCCGGCAAAATGAGCCATTCAGGACCCAGGGCTGGATTGTGCTGGCCGGCGGCATGTTCCCCTGGATAGCAAGTTTTATTTACCTTTCGGGAAGCAACCCGTTACCCGGCCTTGACTTAACACCGATGAGCATCACCATAAGCGGCATACTTGCCGCCTATGCCATTTTTTATGTTCAGTTTCTCGATCTGATTCCATTGGCTCATAAAACTTTGTTTGAGACCTTGCCCGATGGCATTCTGGCTCTTGATAAACAAAACAGGATTCAGGATATTAACAGCACCGCACTTGCTTTTTTAGGCATTCCCAATAAGAACGTTATCGGATTAGAAGCAAACGAATTGGAAGCAACTGAAAAAATGTTATTACAGGCTGTAACAGACAAGGAAACCAATGAGCAAATTGAAATCCAAAACAAGGATGAAAACAAAACATTCATTGTCATCAGGCAACCTGTCAAGAAAAGTCAGGGCAGCAGGCTGGTAATCATCCGTGACATCACCAGACTCAAACAAACGATTCACGAATTGAATGAGAGTGAGACAAAATACCGTGAACTGGTCGAAAACTCTCCCGACGCCATTGCGATCTATGTAGAAGGCATCATTGTATTCATAAACAATGAATGTCTCCGATTAATGGCCGCCACAAAGCCTTCCGAATTAATAGGGAAACATGTAATGCAATTTGTTCATCCCGATTCACGCGCCATGGTTATCGAACGAATGAAAAAAACAGGTAACGAAGGAACGGTTATGCCCGTTGTGGAAGAAAAATTCATCCGACTTGACGGCACAACTGTTGAAGTGGAGGTGAAAGCGATACCGATCAGATTCATGAATAAAGAGGCTGTACAGTTGATTGTGAGCGATATTACCCAACGCAAAAAGGCTGAAGAGGCACTTCTGAATGAACGGACACTGCTTCGGACCATAATCGATCTGATTCCGGATGCTATTTATGTGAAAGACAGGGATAGAAAAAAAATCCTGGCCAACCCCAAAGAGGTTGAACTTTCAGGGAAAAAACATGAAAATGAAGTTTTAGGGAAAACGGACATCGAGTTATTTTCTGAAACTGAAGAAAACAAAAGTGTGGTTGAAGACTATTCTGTTCTTAATTCCGGCATCTCATTTATTGACCTGGAAGGCGAACTTACTGATTCAACAGGGAAGAAACATTGGTTGCTGGGATTAAAGGTTCCGCTTAAGGGAATGCACGATGAAATCATCGGTATTGTCGGGCTAAATCATGATATTACCGCAAGAAAATTCTCAGAGGAGCAAATCAATGACAAGAACAAAGAACTTCAGAAATTAAACAGCGAAAAAGACAAATTCTTTTCAATCATTGCCCACGATTTAAGAAGTCCGTTTAATGGACTTTTGGGATTAACCCAACTCATGAGAGATGAATTGCACAATTTCACTGAAGAGGATATCCATCACATTGCCGTGAGTTTGAACAACTCTGCAGCCAATATTTACAGTTTAATAGAAAACCTGCTCGAATGGTCACTCATTCAACGCGGAATGGTTGATTACACTCCTACCGAACACTTTTTACACGATCTGGTAAGTAATTTAATTTCCATATTTGATGCCGCAAAGAAAAAAGATATACACATCAGATTGGAAATTCCTGCTGATACCAGAGTTTATTCTGATGCCAATATGCTTTCATCCATCATGAGGAATTTAATTGGTAACGCTGTAAAATTCACTCCAAAAGGAGGAATTATCGTCATCAGGGCAAAAACTTTATCAAATAGAACAACTGAAATTTCAGTCAAAGATTCCGGTATTGGAATGACGAAAGAAATGATTGATAATCTTTTCCGTCTTGATGAGAATACATCAAGAAAAGGTACCGATGGTGAGCCCAGTACCGGACTTGGGCTTATTATCTGCAAAGATCTTATCGAAAAACATGGCGGAAAAATATGGGCAGAGAGTGAAGAAGGAAAAGGAAGTAAGTTTTGCTTTACAATTCCCTGCACCAATAATATTTAAATGAACACAGAATTTTAATTTTACAATCATAAATTGTTTTAATCGCTAACAAACTCAATGCAATATACTATAGTTCTCACCCGGATAAAAATACTCATCAAACCATTGTTAACTAAACTTTTTTAACTGTATCAACATCAATTACAGTTAAGAAATACATCAAACAAATTCAAAAATGCCAATGGATTATAAATTAGAAGATTTAATCGATATCCCTTTGATACAGAATCTGCAGGAAAAACTGAATGCGATCTATTCTTTTCCTTCAGCCATAATCAGTAATGATGGTAAAATACTCACTGCTGTAGCCTGGCAGGATATCTGCACAAAATTTCACAGGCTCGATCCACTTACCGAAAAATATTGTATCAAAAGTGACCAGTATATTTTTTCACATATCAGTGACGCAAACCCATCCGTTTCTTATA
>CAJBPB010000003.1 GCA_903957365.1 uncultured Bacteroidota bacterium | reverse complement strand
TTTTTTAATGATACGGCGACCACCGAGATCTACACATAGAGGCACACTCTTTCCCTACACGACGCTCTTCCGATCTGTAACAAACAAATTATTTGAATTGATGAGGTGTCGGTTAAATTTAGTGGTTGGGCGATATTTCAGTAATTTTCGCTGCTGGGCTTGTCCTAAATTGGGAATGTTGAAATCGTTTTATGTTGATTTTGCAGTATTCATAAAAAAAGAAAAGCCCCACAGTGTAACTATGGGGCTTTTCAAATTGATTAATATTTAATCATTCTAGTGTTGAATAATGATCTTCTTTGTAATCACTGAATTCTCAGATGTGATGGTAAGGAAATAAACTCCATTTGAAAACTCACCTGTTGAAATTCTTAAATCTTTTAAATCAGATGAATTATAGGTTCTTTTCATAACCTGCATATTAAATCTGTCAGTTAAAGCAACGACATAATTGTCAGATAATTCTTCGTTTAACTGGATAGTGAAAAACATATCAGCAGGGTTAGGATACACTACAGGAGCAAATGCTGGATCAACAATCGTAAAATAAGCATCACTTTCATCAAAAAGTGCTGGGTTTTCAGTGCTGCTTATTTTCATTTTGTATAAGATTCCGGCAGGATAAACACCTGTATTCGGGATTGTCCATACTGTTGTTGAACCTGGAACCGAAGGGTCGATTACTGTAGTGGTTGCAGTGGCATAATTTACAAGTTCAATTTTTACATTCTCATCAAAATCATTATCCCATGAAATATAATAACTGTTTCCTTTGGTCCATGTTTCGCCACCATTGGGTTGAAGGACAAAAATAAAACTGCCTGGCATATAATCCAGGATTGCAAAAGGATTGGCACTGATACCAAATTTTGTTGGGTCTGCATGACTTCTGATTGTGATAAAATAATCATCATCTTCAACAATTGCAGGAACATTCCAGACATAGGTTGAACCAACAACATTAGAAGCTATAGATATTTCTGCCGGAACCGAGGTTCTTTCATAATAGATATCTACTGGTCCTGGGATATTATCTTCCCAAGAAATAAGGTAAGATTGGCCTCTTAGCCAGGTAATACCAGAAACATCAGGTTGAAGAATATCAATATAAGCGCCTGCAGGTGAATCAGCGATTGCAAATGGAACAGCACTCTTGCCTGAAGCATCTGCATAAACTACATTTACTTTATAGTTTCCATTTGAATATAACGCCGGATCAATATACCAAAGATAAGTAGAACCTGGAACACCAGTTGCAATGGTTCTGACAAATACATCCGATGAATTCAAAAGTTGTAATGTGACATCATTGTTTTGAATGTTGTCTGTCCATGAAATGAGATAAGTTGAACCTCTTAACCAGGTAAGACCACCTATCGTAGGTTGTTCAACTACAATATTTGCTTCAGCAGATGTAGAGGCAATCTCAAAATAATTATCGCTCAGGTCAATAACACCATTTTCTGTTGTGCTGGTAACCATAATCTTGTATTGGGAGCCGGATGCAGTTCCACCAGGAATTGTCCATGCAACAGTTGATCCAACAACCGATGCACTAATCGTAGCAATGGTAGCTGGTGTTACACCGAAATTCACTAATTCAACTTTAACAGGAGATGCTAAGTTATCAGTCCAGGAAACCAGATAAGATTCACCCTTTACCCAACGGATTGCAGGAAGGCTAGGTTGAATAACTGTGATGTCGTAAGTATTGGTTGCAGCATCAATTCTGAAGAGGTGGTCACTCATATCAACAATGGTTGGGTCGGCAATACTGCTGACTCTCACTTTGAAATAATTTCCCATCAAATGATTGGTGGGTATTGTCCATGAAAATGAAGTAGTTCCATCAGGGACACTTGGGGCTAGAACTGAATGAAATACACCATTGTAGTATAATTCAACTATAACTGGTCCTGGTACATTGTCTGTCCATGTAATAACGTTTGTTGAACCCAGGTTCCAGCTAATACCAGGAACTGTAGGATAAGTTACATGCACTGATTGTGTTATTGTAAAATTACTGTTACTCATGTCGGTGGTTAAATCTCCGGCATCAGTTACTTTAATTTTATAATCATTCGCTGCATCAGGTACGTTAATTAGCCAACCATAAGGAGTGGCTTGTCCACTAATGAGTGTTGAATATAACACACCCCCTTTAAAGAGTTCAATGGTTACATTTCCGGTACCGCCTGTCCATGTGATATTATGGCTTGATTCATTTGCCCATGATTCACCTCCGTTAGGAGATGTGACAACAACAGGCTGGGTAATTCTGAAATCGTTGTTACTAACATCGGTTGAAGCATCACCTAAATCAATTATTTTGATAATATAATCTGAACCATTGGCAGTTGCACCGATCGTCCATGAATAAGAATAACCAACAACACCTGTAGTAATATCATAAACTTTCAGCGAAGTATTACTATCCCAAAGTTCGATTTTTGTGTTAGTTCCTGAACCTTCAGTCCATGTGATATTATGAGTAGAACCTACTGGCCATATTAATCCTGCAAGGTTTGGGTAACCAACCACAACAGGTTGAGTGATTCTGAAATCAGCATCACTTACATCAGTAGAAGCATCACCTAAATCAATTATTTTGACTATGTAATCAGAACCATTGGCAGTTGCACCGATCGTCCATGAATAAGAATAACCAACAACTCCTGTAGTAATATCATATACTTTCAGTGCAGTATTGCTATCCCATAGTTCAATTTTAGTGTTTGTGCCAGAACCTTCTGTCCATGTAATATTATGGGTTGAACCGGTTGCCCATATTTCACCTCCGTTTGGCGAGGATAAAACAACTGGTGCTGTAATTCTGAAATTATTATCACTTTCATCAAAAATACTTGCATTCGCCGAACTAGAAACCTTTATTTTGTAAGTGCTGCCTAATGATTGTCCCACACCAATAGCCCATAAATAGCTATTTCCTGCAATTCCTGAAGCGATTGAAGTATATGAAGCGCCATCCCATAAAGAAATATTTACATTGCCGGGAACATTGTCGGTCCAATCAATTGTCTGAGATGTACCTCTTGCCCAAATAATTCCTGAAGCATTTGGTGTTGTAACATTAATTACTTGTGGTGTGATTGTGAATGTCCCGCTTTCTGAAACATCACCATCTTGTGTAAGTCTAATTTTATAATCTGAACCAGTAATCAAACTATTACTGATTGACCATAAATATGGACTTGTACCATCTAAAGTAGTAGTAATAGTAGAATAAATAGCACCATTCCATAATTCTATTAATACTGGTTGAGTCTTTACAGTGGTCCATGAAATATTTTGGTCGGTTCCTCCCAGCCAGGACTCACCACCAAGCGGAGCAGTAATTGCGATCGGCTGCGCTATTGCACTGAAACTTACAACAATCATAAAGATTGAAAGCAGTGCAAGGTTTCGAAATTGTAGAATCATTTTCATAATATTTGGTTTTTAATTATTTCGATTAAAAAAATAAAAGTAAATATATTTAGTTATTTAGAATGATTATTTTTAAGAATTTATTAAAATTTTCTGTTGATAATTTTGTAATGTAAACACCAGCGGGCAAATCAGCGGTATTCACTTCGATATTGTTTTCACCAGCAGACAAGTTTACACTATATAATTCGAGTAATTTACTACCATTTAGATTGAATAATTCAATCTTACCTTTTGCATTTTCATTACTCATGATACGAAAAGTTAACTTATCCTTTACAGGATTTGGGTAGGAGGAAAACATCAATGATGAATCATCCCGAATATCTGCCACTGCCGTAATTACAGAAATATAACTTGCTTCAGCAAGATAACCTGTGTAATACTCATTATATATATTATAGTAATAGGACATTTCTAGAACACCATCACTGTTTTGAACCCATGTATCACCATCCCAATTAAATAGATTTGCAGTAAGGGTATTTCCGTAATCATCGTGTGAATAGGTGTAAAGTGAATCATTAACCCAGATTTCGATTTCCCAATGTTCAATAAGTTTAGATTGCACTCCGCCATAGAAATTTTGTGTAAACTGTGCCCTCTCATTGTTAATCCATGAACCTTCAGCCCAAAATTGTCCAACACCCATAATTACAAAATCAAATTCGTTATAGGTATATGAATATTTTGTAAAATTCAACCAGACATTTTCAAACCAAACTTGTCCGGTATAGTCTAAAAGTAGATTGGACGCATTGTAACTGTAGGACTCATTGTAAAAGTTAATCCATCCATCCACTTCCCAGATTTCGATAACAGCTGTTGATAAATTGTTGTACGCATCATAGGTGTAAGTGAATTGTTGGTCATTATACCAGGTGTCAACTTCCCAAATCTGACGTATTCCTGAAAGTAAATTACCCAAATCATCATAAGTGTATAAGTCATATGAGTAATTGTTCCAGATACTATTTGCCCAAACTTCTTTTAAATAAGCGACAACTTTACCTGATACATTGTAGGTAAATGTATTTCTTTCGGCTCCAATCCATGAATTACCATCCCAGGATTCTGTCAGAGAGGTTAAAACATTGTGATTGGTCGTATAAGTCTTAGTTATTCTGCTTGAATTGATCCACGCTCCGTTTTGCCAGATTTTTGTTTCAAATGTCAGCATATTACTCACTGAATCATAAGTATATAACTCAAAAAACAGATTAACCCATACTTCATTCTGAATGATTTTAACAAGCATCATTTGCCTCTCTCCAAGTTCAGAGTAAAAATATGTGTATCTTTTTGGATTTAATTCTGTTGAGTAAACAGTAACGGTGTCTGGAAAATAGTAAGTAACATCCATTAATTCGTTTAATGGATGCAAACTTTCCATTCTCTCTAAATCAAATTTAATATTGAAGTTTTGAGGTAATAAACCTAATCTTTCAGAAAAAACTTTATTTTGAATATTGTTGTTTTTGTGATTAATGAAATTAATTTGGGTTGATTGAGATTGCACCGAATTAAAAACTATTAATAGCAAAAGAGAAAATACAAGATTTTTAAAATAATAAATATTTGTCACCGGGTTTTATTTTTTAAAATTTGAAAAAAACTGAAGTTTATTGATGTTATTTTTTATCCTTGATTTAATAATTACAACGCATATTAATCCGATTTGCAGTTGAACAAAATTTATACCATAAGATTACCAAAATACAGTAAATATTGGTAGTTAACATGATATAAATAATTGCAGTAAACAAGAATTTAAAATATATCCTAAATTGGGACAAAAAAATCCCAAAATGAGAAATATTTCTTCAATTTTAAATGAAGAGCAAAAAATTCACTGTTTTTAAAAAGATAAAAAAACATAAACTATTTATTATTAGGTGATTAAATAATTTAATTAATAACATTCAAAGACATTACTCTCAAATACTCGATTCCAAAATGGGAAAAATCAGAAGGCGTGTTTAGCTGCTTTTTGTTGGATGAAAAGGCATATTATATAAATGGAATTTAGGGTCATTTGTGAAATAATGCTTACATACAATAAGTGAAAATTATTAATTCTGTTTTAAGAATTATTTTTAAATGGAGTCACTTAAAAATACTATAATCACTTCTTATAAAAGATCAATTAGTCACAAATGATCAACTTCAAGATTTATGATAATTATGAAGATATTCAGAAGTCAATGCAAAATATCCTGAAAACAATGTAAAATAATCAGCCGGAGGATTGAAATGAATTACTTGTTGATTATCTGGAAAATACCTGATCAGACTGATTTGCTTTTTGAAAATTTGCTCTGAACTATCGCGTAAACCATGGGTAAAAGCGAAATGAGTATAATGGTAAAAACTACCAGCGTAAAATTGCGTTTTACAACCGGTATATTACCGAAGAAGTAACCGGCTACACTAAAAGAGATCACCCATAGTATTCCACCTATAATATTGAAACTGAAAAAACGCCTGAACGACATCTCACCAACTCCGGCAACGAAAGGCGCAAAAGTGCGGATAATAGGCATAAAGCGAGCGATGATGATGGTTTTACCCCCGTGTTTTTCGTAAAACTCGTGCGTTTTAAGCAGGTGTTCCTTTTTAATGAATTTGTAATCACGGTCATAAACCTTATGTCCTAGAAACTTACCAATTTCATAATTAACGCTGTCGCCTATAATCGCTGCAAAACAAAGTACAATTATGAGCCAGGTGATATTCAAAGGGTTTCCATCCATTGCGGCAATAGCGCCTGCGGCAAAAAGCAACGAATCACCGGGAAGAAAAGGTGTGACCACCAGGCCTGTTTCACAAAAAATAATCAAAAACAAAATCAGGTATGTCCAGAACTGATATTTGGTAACTATTTCAAACAGATGCTTGTCGATATGTATAATAAAATCAATGAGATAAGTGATATATTCCATATGCTTTTTTAATAGAAAGTATTCATAAAAGTGCAAAATTTCTGATAAATATCAGGCAAAGGTAATATTTATCATCATAGTATTTAGTACGGGCAATCTGTCAGGATTCTGTCAGGGATTGAAAATTGAGAATAAAATGGAGTTTTGTAATGATTTCAAAGGAAGAAGAAGTAGTTGGGTTTTAATGATCCGAAGTGGAAGCTAAACATATTAAAAAATTAACAGAGACAGATTCATAAGTATCTGTCTCTGTTGATTTCTGTGAATTATTACATTATAATCAGGCGATTAATAAAACTTTAACCGGATTACATCACTATGGTATTTCGTAAAGATTTGCATCGTTTCGGTAACCAGAAGAATTTAAATACCAATCTGGATATAGGCTTCCCGAACTTTCGGCCCATGCTGAGAATTTCAGATGCGCCTGGGTAATTTCAACTTTTTCGACCGGCCAGACGAATTCAGATGGGATGTCGATAGCCCATGGAAGATTTGATGCAGTTTTATATGTTTCACCAGAAAGTGGGTTACTCGCGTCTTCCCATTGCCCGAAATAACTGCTGCTTCCCAAATCAGTGAGAGCATAACCTCTCAGGTGAATTTCATGGTCCCTGTTTTTATTCACGATAAGGAAGGGATTCCAGTTAATCAGTGAGAAATCAGAAATTGTTACAGGTATTGTTGGTACCATCGTTAGCTGAATGGTGTCAAAATCTACAAATGGCGCGCTTGGTGTCGTATTTACACCCAATCCTGTTCCGGGATGTGGTAAAAGATTGAAAATATTGTCATAAACGATAATAGTAGGTTTACTTTGTCCGCTTTCGTGACCGGAAGAGTTGAGCATAATGAAATTCTCACTTATATCTGATCCTGTTACAAGCAGATTTGATTCATTTGATTTTAAAATACTACTTGCTTCCGGTAAGGAAAATCCAAATCCGTTTTCCATTGATGCACCGCTTGCTTTGCTTACAAAGGTTGCTTTAATATCGACCACCTTATTTTGTCCGTTCGTTACCATATGGAAACGGTAATCAACAACCAGATCGTTAAAATCATAGTCCCCTTTACCCGGCCACAGGTCTTCATAAGCCAGACTGCCAAATCCTGCAGCAGGAAAATAGTTATCAAATGCCCTGAGCGGATCATTTGGATAATCATCATCTGCATCAGCAATACCGTCACCATCAGCATCCGTAATAGGTGGATTATAATGCCCCATGATGGTGATTCCATAACGATTTGTGTTAAAATTGTTAGCAACAATCAGTAATTTATTGTCACCCATCATGAAGTTTGCTACAGGCATATATTCATAATAATACATATATCTAAAATATGGTAGATTATGCGATGTTATGGGTTCCCAGATGATGTTACTACCCGTTATATTACCAACCACCGAAGATAAACGATCGTAGTTCATTGGGTAACTGAATGTCATGTGTAGGGTATTTTGATTTATAAAACCAGCTTTCAAATGAACGGCGGTATTTTGAAGAAATTCCTTTGGTGCTTCTGGTACGATGGTATTCCCTACAATATTACAGAAAACATAATTTGTTCTGTTGCCAATTTCACCAAAAGCAAGAAATCTGGTGTCACTTACTTTGAGAATATCTGTTGCCTGTTGAATACCTCCGCCCGTATTTCCAAATACAGATATCATCGATTTAGGGGTAAGAATCAGATCGTTACGGCTTAATAAGGTGGCATAATTATTCATCGTTCCATTATTGGTAACAATAGAACCAACAATACATGTAGTTGCACTTAAAGTAGCAACATCGATGCGAAAATAATAAGGAAGTGAGTTTGCGGTTGTAATATTACATTCAGGTCCTGCATTTAGCGTTCCAGCGGAAGAATTAAAAACAAAGGCTGAAATTGTATTGTTCGCTTGTTTTTCATAGGCCACAAGAATGTCTTCATCACTGAATACGTCCATTTCATAGTTATATATTGGGAATGAGGAGGTGTAGCTGCTTATATTGTTTATAGTATTACCGTTGATATTGGCTAAATAGATTCTTAAACGGGAACCCGAATTTATTTCGACAAAACCATAAGCGATTCTGTTACTGTTGACTGCAATGATTCTTGGATAAATAGAATTCGATGGTGAGCCAACCTGAACCGCGTTTCCATATGTGATATTATTGCCATTGATAGTCCCGATTTTTACAAAAGGTGAACCTCCTGATGTATAATCCATGTATAAAACAGCAAAAGTTGTGTTTGTGAGTTTTACAGCATCCATTTGATACGTTTGTGTTGCAGTCCACGTCATAAATGGATCATAGAACATAGAATTAGCTTCAAGCTGCGTACCGTTTTTAAGACCACTTAATCGTTTAAAGGATTGTCCGTTTATCAATATATCATCATAGATTTTTGGTAAACTTATCGTGACCGGATTTCCATCCGCCTGCCCGGAATAAAAAGTCACGTTTCCATCCGGTGAGGTGATATTGATAACTCCCGGACCAATCAGATAATTCCCGTCGATCGTGATGGATTTGGTGAGTTTCCAGTTAAAGGCAGGGTCAATATTCAGGTTCTCGATTCCTGAAGCGATTTCTTCTGTTGTCTGGTCCCATTCTTTTCTGCACGACTGAGAAGCGATGAGAATAACCAGAAAATACAATATTTTTTTCATGGCGCATAATTATTAGTTATTGAAGAACCATTGTCACAGACCAGGTATATATTGTGCAAAATCTGTTACTTTTTTATTATAAATATTGTACCAAAATAGTTAAGTTATTGAAATATAGATATTTAAAAAATAATGAATTGTTTTTTTATTTAAAATAATTTACCAAAATGGGATATGTATTCCGAAAAAGAAACAACGAAAAAGTAAGAAACCGACTGTAGTGATTTTATTTTTGCTATAGAATGAACAATTTTTAACCCGTGGATTGACATTTATTATACTTTGAAACTGTCTTTTTTAAAGTTTCAAAGAGGTAATTCCAGACTATTAATCAGTGTCTGATCTCTGCTATTTAATGTCTGTCTTTAAAGCCGGGAGTTTGATTCAGAATGTTCGGGTTCGAGGTTTCGATGAGCTGAAAATCAAGAGTATACTGAGGTATTTGACTGATTTGAAGATCGAGAATGACGAAGAAACCGGACATTATGGACAACCTCTATTTAGTAAGTTGTTTGTAAAATATAAACATTTCATTTTTAATCTCGTCGCGTATCTGTCGGTAAACTTCCATGATTTCCTGGTCTGAACCAGTTGCATCGGCCGGATCTTCAAATCCTTTATGCATACTGTTTCTTATGTTCCCTTGAAAAACCGGGCATTTTGTTTTCGCATTATCGCAAACAGTGAGCAGAAAATCAAAATCATCATGCATGTATTCGTTCACATGGTGAGGACTATGATGACTGATATCAATAAAAGATTCATTCATAACTTGTATTGCAAACCGATTTACAACAGATTCAGGTTTAATTCCGGCGCTGAATACCTCCAGATCAGGATCAAATGATTTCAGAAATCCATGTGCCATCTGGCTTCTGCATGAATTGCCTGTGCAGATTATTAATATTTTCATGTATGTCTGTCTATAAGGTCTGCTTTTATCGTTATTCTTAAGTCAAAAATACTCATTTACCAAATGTAAACTCTTTTTTTCGGTTCTGCGCATGGCCCGACAGCTGATTTTATAGTCCAGACACAGTATTTATTGACAAACACAAATTGAATATGGACCGAATAGTTACATAAAAATTATTCATTGCAAGTTTTGTTTCGAAAATCATACTATTATTTTTTTTCATACGTTTGTGCATTGTCGTCAGTATTTAAGATTAAACCATGATCGTGTGAAAAGAATATACATTTATATAATCGTTTTTTTGAATATTTTATTATCCGTCCAGTCATTCGGGCAAATCGGCGGAAGGGGTGTCTATGACTTTGTAGATGCAACTGTATCAGCGCGTGTAGCTGCATTGGGTGGCTCCATGGTTCCGATAAAAGACAATGATCTTCAGTTGGCTTTATTCAATCCGTCATTAATCAGTGCTGAGATGAATCACAAACTGAGTTTGTCGTATGTTGATTATTTTACGGATATAAATTTCGCCTCCATACAATATGCCAGAAGTTTCGAAAAAATCGGAAATTTCGCGGCCAGTCTGCAATACAACCATTATGGAACTTTCGATTATACTGATGAAACCGGGCAGATCACAGGTGAATTCAGTGCTTCGGAATATGCGATGATTGTAGGATGGGGCAGGCAACTCGACTCGAACTTCAGTATCGGTGCGAATGCGAAAATCATCGGAACCCAATATGAATCATACAGTTCTTTTGGACTGGCTGTGGATGTTGCCGGTAGCTATGTTACCAGTTCAGGATGGCTCATGTCATTGACGGCCAGAAACATAGGGACAGAATTAAAAACCTATCTGCCATCTGAAAACAATAGTCTGCCATTCAGCATGCAATTTGGTGTCTCAAAGCGTCTAGATCATGTTCCGGTGCGATTTATGCTGTTGTACGATCATATTCAAAAATGGGATCTGACTTATCCCTCACAAAATGGCAATGCAGATACCGATCCTATCACAGGTGAACCAACCACACAAAACGGATTTGAGAAATTTGGTGATCAGCTGATGCGGCATATTATCATTGGCTCTGAATTGTATATTGGTAAAAATCTTACGCTGCGTGGCGGTTATAATTACAAACGCCGGCAGGAGTTGCAGATACCAGACAAAGCAGGTATGGTTGGATTTAGCTGGGGATTTGGTGTCCGGGTTTCTAAATTCAGCATCAATTATGCACGGTCAACCTATCACGTGATTGGTTCTCCAAATTATCTGACGATCAATATCAATCTTGGTGAGTTTTCAAAAAAATAACAGATTGACTAATAGTTAGTTAAATATAATGTATTTACAAAAGCTTCAGCTCAATCAATTTAAAAACTGCCCGACTGCCGAATTGCTCTTTTCGGAAAAGATCAATTGTTTTGTTGGAAACAATGGCGCCGGCAAAACGAATATCCTCGACGCAATTTATTATCTCTCTTTCTGCAAAAGCTATTTCAATGCGATGGATCAGCAGAATATCATGCATGGAACAGATTTTTTTGGCCTTCATGGTATTTATTACAGAAATCAGAATGAACCAGATTTAGTCAGTTGTGTACAAAAGAAAAACATCAAAAAGTCATTCAAATTCAATAAAAAGGAATATGACCGGCTGGCTGATCACATCGGGAAATTCCCGCTTGTGATGATTTCGCCATACGACCGCGATTTAATCAATGAAGGCAGTGATGTAAGACGAAAATTTATCGACGGTGTAATCTCACAATTTGACCCGATTTATCTTGATGAGCTTATCATTTACAACAAAGCCCTGTTACAGAGGAATACCTTATTGAAGCAATTTGTGGAAAACCGTTTCTTTGATCCGGAGCTTCTGGGTGTCTGGGATGATCAGCTGATCCGGTCAGGAACAGTGATATTTGAGAAGCGAAAGACATTTTTAACCGCATTTATTCCACTTTTTGTTCATTATTATTCGATTGTCTCACAACAGAGTGAACAGGTTGATATACAGTATGATTCAATGCTGCACGATGATACTTTAGATGATCTTCTGCATCAGAATATTGAAAATGACCGTGCCGCACGTTACACAACAATGGGTATTCATAAGGATGATTTATTGTTCCTGATAAATAACTATCCATTAAAGAAATTCGGTTCCCAGGGACAGCAAAAATCATTTGTGATCGCGATAAAGCTGGCGCAATTCGATTTTACACAGAATGTGATGGGTTATAAGCCAATTCTGCTTTTTGATGATATTTTTGATAAACTGGATGATCAACGCGTTGCCCAACTGATCGGACTGGTGAGTAATGATAATTTCGGACAGGTATTCATCACCGATACACAGCGACAACGGATTGAGCTATTGTTCAGAAATTCAAAAATACAGCACAAGATTTTCGAAGTGAAAACCGGAATTGTTTCAGAAACCTGATTATCATTATGGCACAGCAGCACAACGAACAGCCTTTGGCAAAAGTGATACAGGAATTATTACGGGTTTACAAACTTGATTCTAAGTTGGCGGAAATTAAGGTGCTTGATACCTGGCCAAAAGTAGTCGGGCCCATGATTGCGCAGCACACAACAGATATTCGGATTGAACGAAAAACACTTTTTGTCAGATTGGATTCTGATGCAATCCGAAACGAATTGTCCTATGCTAAAAGCCTGATTATAAAAAATATAAACAATGAAATAGGTGTCGAAGCCGTTGTTGAGGTTGTTATTAGATAATCTTGTTTCTTCATATTACTTTATCATATATTATAACTCTCAGTTTATCAATTAGATATCAATTCATGGTAAACAGTTTGATAAATATAAATCAATTAAAAGGTGTCAAAAGCAGTTTAATTTGATCACTTTTTGTACTTTTGCAACCTAAATTAAATAAGAAAATATGGCATCAGCAGGTGATATCAAAAATGGATTAATCATTGATTTTAACAACGATTTATATTCTGTTGTAGAGTTTCAACACGTAAAACCAGGCAAAGGCGCTGCGTTTGTGCGTACAAAACTTAGAAATATCAAAACCGGTAAGGTTTTACCCAATACGTTTCCGGCTGGTGCGAAAATTACTATTCAACGTGTTGAAAGACGTCCGATGCAATATTTGTATCAGGATGGCGATGATTATAATTTTATGAATGCTGAGACATTTGAGCAAATCGCAATTCCAAAAGAATTAATCGATGCGCCACAGTTTTTGAAAGAAGGTGAAAAGGCTGAAGTGATGTACCATACTGACAGCGATAGTGTGCTACTTTGCGAACTCCCTAACACTGTTAATTTGCTGGTTACTTATACTGAACCGGGCGAAAGAGGAAATACTGCTACCAATGCCATGAAGGAAGCAACGCTTGAAACCGGTGCGATTGTGCGTGTGCCATTGTTTATAAATATCGGTGATAAAATCAAGATTGATACCAAGGCCAGCGCATATTCTGAGCGGGTAAAGGAATAGTACAATAGTTATAAGCACACCAATTAATTATTTCCATGAAATTTAATCCTGCCCTGAGTTTGAAAGAACTCGCCAATTTTGTGAATAGTGAATTTGAAGGTAATCCCGACTTTGTTATTAGTGGATTAAACGAAATTCATATGGTTGAATCAGGTGATGTGACTTTTGTTGATCACCCAAAATATTATGACAAGGCATTAAACTCGAAAGCGACCACAATAATTATCAATAAGCGTGTAGATTGTCCGGAAGGGAAAGCGCTTATTTTCCATGATAAACCCTTTGATGCTTTTATTTCCATAATTAAAAAATACAAACCTTTTGAGGTTTCTACTCAGGCTGTCAGTGCAAAAGCGAAGATAGGGGAGGGAACAGTAATTCAACCTGGAGCATTTGTTGGAAACCATGTTACTATTGGTAAAAATTGTATAATTCATGCCAATGCCAGTATTTATGATCATTGTATCATTGGTGACAATGTGATTATTCATTCAAATTCGGTTATCGGGGCTGATGCTTATTATTTCCAGAGAAGGCCTGAAGGGTATAAAAAGTTTGAATCATGTGGTAATGTGATTCTTGAGGACAATGTTGAGGTTGGTGCACTTTGCAGTATTGACAAAGGTGTGACTGGTGATACCATTATTTCATTTGGAACCAAATTGGACAATCATTGTCAGATCGGACACGACACCTATATCGGAAGAAACTGTCTGATAGGCGCACATGCTGCCATTGCCGGGGTTACACGTATTGAGGATGATGTGATTATCTGGGGACGTGTTGCAATCAATAAGGATCTTGTCATTGGTAAAGGTGCAGTCATTTTGGCAACATCAGGCGTTGATAAATCACTCGAAGGTGGCAAAACCTATTTTGGTGTGCCGGTCGCTGAGGTTCGTAAAAAATGGCGTGAATTGGCCGCACTCAGGCAGTTACCTGATCTTTTAGTAGAGTTGAGAAAAAACAAAGCACCGGATTCAGATCTTTAGAAACTGTCTAGATTTTATTTTTGAATAGTTTTTTGAAGAATTAGGTCCTCAGACGAGGCAAAATTGACGTTAATAGCAGCGCTATTGACGGAGATTTTAACGAAATATGAGGGCATCATTCACAAAAAAATGCCAAAGGATAAATTTTAGACAATTTCTTAATCAACCTTAAGCTTTATTGATTCAATTATTTTGGGTCTTTTCAGAATCCAATTATCAAAATCCTATTCTTATTCGGTTGAATTTTCTTTTGGGATTATTTCCTCTTTCAGTGATACTTTGTCTGCATAATACAGATCCATAACAACCAATATGGCTGCGCAACCCCAGACAGGTATTGAAAGTTTATCAGTATCAAGAAAATTATTCAATAATCCATGCACGAAATAGCTTACCAGAGCGAGCGTTGTTGCCATACTTAACACTTTCACCTCATTGTTTCTGGCTCTGTTAAAAGTCTTTATCCCGGTATAGATCATGGTCCCAACAAGGAGAAATACGATAAACATACCTGGTAATCCCATTTCACTAAGTGGTCCGATATATTCGCTGTGTGCATTTCCTCTGTCACCGGAGTTGGTGCTGATGATGGTTTTTTCCTTTGAACGCTGCAACGGACCATAAACAAATTGATAAGTTCCTGGTCCCCAACCTAAAACAGGTCTTTCATCAAAAAGGCGAAACGCAGCCTGCCAGCGGTTAATACGCTCCAGATTCGAAGCGTCAGACGAAATATTGGATATCGATTGCACATGCTCAATCAGGTCGGTTGAAGAATCCTGTTTGTTTTTTTCAAGCAGGTCGATAATCTCGTGTTGAAAAGTGATAAAGATAAACACGAAGGAAACAACCGAAAGTACTATCCATCGCATCTTTATTTTAAATATAACAATTGCCAGCACGACCAATGCAGCTGCAAAACTGATCCATGCTGCCCTGCTTAATGATAAGATGATGGCTAAAATAAGTATGCCGGAGACAATAAAAATGGTCAGCCGTTGTGTCGGTTTTATACCCGGATAAAACATATATCCGATCACAAGAATTAAATACATGGCCAATGCTGCGCCGTAGGCAGTGTGATCGTTGTACAAAGGAGACATGACCCAGTGTGCTGATTCATCGCTGAATCCAAAACCAGCATGTCTGACAATGGTATATCCGATAACTATTATCAGTGAACTGATATACAGCCATATAAACCAGTGAATATTTTTGATTTTTTTAAAAACAAGTGCGGCAACAAAGAAAAAGGGAACCACAAACCACAATCTGGAAATAAGATATTTGACTGATACCAGTGGCAGTTCAGAAGTGAAGGTGGTGATTAACATCCAGAAAAGCATGATGTAAATCGCAATAGAAATGCGGTGTGTCGCAATCTTCTTGTCATAAGTTCTTTCGTAGAGTAATTTAGATACAAAAAGTAATAAAACGCCGAATAAAAGAGGTTCAGAAGGAAGTGAAATACTTAAACCGGCGTCAATATTCTCAAGGTTTATTGAGAGTGGTACCAAAAAACTGATAAGAAGAAGTACTTTGTCGAGTGAAAACAAATACAATAGTAGAATCCCTAATACAACAGGAAATGCAAATACAAGATAAATGTCTTTGCGTATAACAAGGTATAAACTGACTGCAACAAATAAAGCAGCAACCAGATAAAGCCAGGCTATTTTAGTTTTGTCTGACAAGGGAATGGTTTGCTATTTAGTTTGATGATTCGTTATTTACAATAATCTGTTTGTTTTCGATAATAAAAATTACCATGAAAGCGAGTAAAAGAGAACCTAATGCTGATAAGGCAACAATTACCCAACGAACAGGATAAGCTTTTTTGTCAGATGGAAATGGTTTTGAGATGATATTCGAATAGGAAAGGTTTGATTTATAAAATCTCATTTCTTGTTCATATAAAACCTTGATATCGACATAAGTCCGTGATTCGTTTTGTATCATCGATACCAGAATAAGTAATTCACCTCCCATCGATTCGATGTTTTTCTTGAGTTCAGCAACACCTTTAATATTAACATTACCGCTGTTACTGCCATCCATCGTACGTAAATAACCACGCATAACCTCTGATGATTGAACTGAATAATCGATCAAACCATACTTCGTTCCCAGCTCAAACAGTCTGTTTTTGAGAGAGTCAATGGTTTCTCTTTTTTTGGCAAGCTGACCTTCATACATCAGAACGACCTCATAACGTTTTGACCGGTGTAACCCGGCAATCTTATTATTATATAAATTCAACATTTCCTGGGCCATATCGGACGCTATTTGTGGATTCTGATCTTTTACAGAAACTGAAATAGCCTCATAAGGTGTCTTACTTATTTTTACATTATCATGAAATCTTTGGAATAGGGCAGTCTTGAAATATTCATATTTAGGACTAATCTTGTAATGCTCTACAAGATTGAATTTAGTGATCATCGAATCTACAATGTCTTGTGATTGAAGTATCTGCAACATTTGTTCGGTCTCACTTTCGTCAGAGTAACTGTTAATATTTGCCGGATAGGCAATTGCCTCTGACTTGTAAAGTGGCGTGATAAATGTGGGGCCCGAAAAGATTGCTCCTAATATCGCAGCAACAATCGTGATAATGCCTAAGTGAATTTTCCACTTGATTATCAGACCGATAAATGATAAATTGTTAAAGTAATTGTCCATGTTGATTCGGTTATGATGTTTTTGTGGTGTGACGGTTTCTACAATTTTCTCTTTCTCTATTTCCTTCTTTTTCTCAATTAACTGAACTGGCTCTTTTGGAATGGCCGGTTCAATTTTAGCAGGAAGTTCAAATAAATGGAAATTATCTAGAATAATTAATCCGATCACCAATAAAATGAAGGTTGAAAAAATTGCAATAAGCATGATCAGCCAACGCAAAGGATAAGAACTTTTTTCTGCTTCAAATGCTTCTGATACAACAAATTTATGTGGTAGATTCTGTGTCGCGTCAACTTTTGCCTCTTCGTATTTTGCTTTAATCTGAGAAAGCTGCTTGCGTTCGTGTTCCAGATTATCACGTATAGATACGTATTGTCCTCCATATTTCGCGAGTATATCAAGCCTGGATTCAAGTGCTTTGATACCAGCGTGATTGTTTTTTGCCAGTTCGATGGCAAGCTGCTGATTAATCATCTCAGCCTGACTTTCATAATCATGAATCCCAAGCCGTCGCAACGAATTAAGCGAGTCTTCCATGGCCTTCACTTCACCACGAAGACTGTTATATTCATTTTCTACAATACGGAAAGCCTTGAGTGCCACTTCTTTCTGCATCAGATTCATGGTTGAATCAAAAAGCTCTGCAACATCGTTTGCCATCCTTGATGCAAAGGCCGGGTCACGATCCGAAACAGTTATTTTTACTGCCATATACTCAGTCTTCCGAAATCGGAATTTACTGTCATATTCATCATATAAATCTGTTAACCGATATTTATTACCGCTGCTGATATCATAATGATCCATCAGCTTGTATTTCTCAATGATTCGGTTTTTGATTTTTGTCGAATTCAATATCTGGAGCATTCGCTCAGTTTGTTCATCTTCACCAAATTCAAGCAAATCCTTGTTTGTTGTGAAATTGGTGCTCAGAAGAACTTTAGAAATTGAATTTGAGGCAGTTGGATAAAGAATTACTGTTGACTTATACAATGGGGTAATAAATCGGGGACCAGTAAAAATAAAGGTAAACAATGCTGTTAAAAGGAGAATGATTAAAAACGGCTTTCTGCGATAGTTAATAAGTTTCAACAAGTTAAGCGAATCAATTTCTCCTTGCTCCGTTTTTATCATAAAGCGACTGATTTTTAGCGTGTCAAAAGTAGCAATAATTTTCAAGTTGACAAATTATTCGCTTCATCGGCTGATTGTTTCTTCATGTTTTTCATGATTTCTTTCATCATGATCACAACATCTTTGAAATCAATCAGTCTTAATGCGAAGACAAACAAAATTGAAAGCAAAATCCCGAGCGAAATCTGGAAGACCCAGTGAATCGATACGTTAAGAAGTATAAAGGCACTGCCTGATATGATGATTGAAAAAGCGATTAGTTTGATCCAGTAGATTTTGCTGAAGCGAAGATTCAGAATTTTGTATGCCAGAATAAACTGAATGATCGCTGTGAGTGTCTGTACGGAAAAACTTGCGATGGATGCACCAAATGATTCAAATTGAGGTATTAATATGAAATTTAATGCGACATTCAGGAAAACACCGATGGCTGCTGAGATGTTCAATTGTCTCAGGTTTCCATTGGCAGTAAGCAGCGTGCCAAATATATATGTGCTTGAAACAGCGACAAAACTGCCCATCAGCATCCTGAAAACTGAGGAGGATTCTATGATTCGTTGTGTAAAAAAATCAAATGTTTCATTCATCTGTTGCGGATAGAGTAATCCCAAAATTGGCTCACTGAAGGCAATGGCCAGCATTGCAACAGTAATTGACATCGTGAAAATAATTGTAAAGGATAGTTTTACAAGGTTTGTTACCGATTCTCCACGTTTAAGCATAGTCGAGAAAATAGGCAGTAATAATACAGCAAACAGCAGTGAAATATTATTTCCGGCATCCAGAAGTCTGAAAGCCCTTCCATAAACGCCTGATTGATGCAGTCCATTCACACCAGGCAATAGCCTTTCAAGTAAAACTGGTTCGAGACGGTTGTAAAGGCTCATCAACAAAACAAGTAAAGCATAAGGAAGGCTTTTCTTGATAATCATTAAGCTGAATGGCAAATTGAACGACAATTTTATTTTTCCGGTATGTTTCAGGACGATATATAGTGCTACGATGGTTGTAATAAAATAAGACACAACCTGAGCATAAACAAACCATGAAATTTTAATCGGAGATGCCACCCAACCTGACCAAAGAAGAATGCTGCAGATAAAAATCATGAGTAGCCTGTCGAGTACCGAGAGTAAACTATCCGTTTTAAAAAGCAGTAATCCGGAAATATTGGACCGCAGATAAAGTAAAAACGACAACAGAAACTGATTGAGAACCAACCAGCCCAGCATGGATAATTGCTCATTGCTATAACCAATTATTACACCGATAAGAAAAATAACAACCGAATAGGCAATTCCCAGAAAAAGCTTCATAGTTGCGATTCCTGCAAAATGCTTGGAAAGCAATTGGTTATTCTGCGCTATGTTACGGTTATTGTAATTGGTAATTCCCAGATCGAGGATGATAAAAAAAACGATTGAGAAACTGTACATCGACAGAAAAAAACCATAGGAAACATCTCCGACCTGATTTTGAACAGCACGATCAACACCCAAAATCCAGAATGGCTTGATGAGTAAATTGAGAAAAAGCAGAAAGGCAAGGTTTTTGACAAAGCGCTGTTGCATCCTGTAGCAGTTCTATTTTTAGGCTAAGGTATGAAAAAGAAATTCTGGGTCTTGTGCTGTTGTGGATCAAAATCAATCAACATCCCATTTTGCAGAAATTTGATTGAGTAATTGAATTGTTTAACAAAATCGAAGCAGTTTTCTCTGTTTTGATTCTCCCACAATTCAGTGTAGATGATGGGCTTGTGTTTTTCAATGATCGATTTTGCACCCGATAATACAAAGGCTTCAAAGTTTTCAACATCGAGTTTGATGGCTGTTATTTTCAGATTTTTCTGATGAATTTCCGTCAAATCATCCAACCTGATCATATCAACCGTAAATTTGTTTCCTTCATTAAAAACATCAATACTTTCATGCAATATATGACTAAGACCCTGCATTTTAACATCATTTAAAACAGGCATAACCATTTCAACCTGGCGATTTTCATTTCCCAGTGCTTTTTCAACGATGGAAACATTCTTCAGTTTAAAATGACTTATGATCCTCTTTAATGCTTTGATGTTTTGTGGAATAGGTTCAAAGGAGTAAATCTGGCTTGTTGGAAAAAATTTCGCGAGCCATACAGTCATAATGCCGATGTTGGCACCAACATCCAGAATAATTCCTTCGTTTGGTATCAGCTTCAGAAAATGCAGGAAATCACGTTCATTCCTGTTCCAACGCAATGTTTTGATGATGAAAATTGAGAATACGAATAAATACCTGTCAAATCCCAGCAATTTTTGCAGTATCTTTTTTACCTGCTCCTTCATTTAATTTCGGATATTTGCGGCAAAGTTAAAAATATTCGTTCCCAATCTGATCAAAATATAACGCGATTTGAAAATAGCTGTCAATACCAGGTTGCTGATAAAAAACAAGCTCGATGGAATCGGTTGGTTTACGTTCGAAACGCTCAGACGCATTACTGTCAATCATCCCGATGTTGAATTTTATTTTCTTTTTGACCGTG
>CAJBPB010000002.1 GCA_903957365.1 uncultured Bacteroidota bacterium | reverse complement strand
CAACGAAGGCAGTGTCTTTAGAAAAATCGTGCTTTTATAATTTATTGTACAATCAATCTGAGTGATTTCGTAAAGGTCGACGTGGTAATTCTGGCAATATAAATCCCTGAACTTACCTTGTTTTTTACGTCAGATGTATTCAAGTTCACTATATGGTTTCCAGCATTCAATTGTTTGTCAATGATTACGGCAACAGGTATTCCGGTAATACTATAAATGCACAGACTAACATGATCAGCGGTTGAAAGTGAGAAACGAATGGCTGTATTTTCGGTAAACGGATTTGGGAAACACTCCATCAGAACATCAGCCGAAGGATTTTCTGCCGCAGCAATTCCAACAGTATTTGTTACAACATCAAGTATGGCAATACCTCTGCTTAAACAACTAAGCCACAATTCGTAACCGTTTTCTTTTGTGAATACTTCTGCATCAATAATCTGAGCGTGTGGTAATCCACCATCTTCAACCGGAAAAAATCCAAATTTGGTTCCGTCAAACCAACCCAATCCTGTTTCATCGGATTCGCTGCTTCCAAAACTGGTAAACCAGATACGTCCGTCAGTTGTAAATGCAAGCGGTGTGATGCTTTCGCCGGCTATTTCACTGTTTGAACTGGTGTAAAATTCATAAGTATCATCCGTGGTGTTTAATCTGAACAAGCCTTTGTTCGATCCGAACCAGACTATGCCATCATTGGCAGGGATTACAGTTGAGAGAACATCACTTTGCGGGTCAAGCTCAGAAAAATCGAATACTGTTTTTGAGTAACTGGTTACGCCATTGGTTCTCAAAACCTGATATCCTGTGCAAGCCCATACAGTTCCCGGTATAGATAAATCATCTTCAATATTTGCTCCGGAGCCAATAATTTCGACTTCAGTCCAGCCATTGTTTTCGTAAAATTGAAGCGCATAATACACCCCCAGATTCCATAATCTGCCTTCAGAATCTTCGGTTAATCCTTTGGATTCAGAATAACTGCCGGGCAAAGCATAATAACCATTGGTATTCCAGCCGTGGAGACCTTCATACATTGGATTGATGATCACATCACCGTTGGAAGGCCTGCGGTAAATTTCCATGGTGTTATCCGTTGGAAACGGGAATCCATAACCCAATCCATAATTTTCTTCGTTAAATCCGGTCCAGTGTGTGCCGTCGAATCGTTGAAAGCCTCCGACACCAGGGCCGGCGTTTCCAGTCATCCATACATTTCCCTCCATATCAATATCCATATCCTGCACCCAATAATCAATTTGTGAGCTGTTGGTGATACGGTAACGTTGCCAAAAACCGGTTGTTACATCGCGTCTGGCTGCACCACCAACACCGGTAACCCAAATGTTTCCATCTGCGTCCATATCCAATCCATAACTGTATGCACCTTCGCGCCAGATTCCTTTACTTTGCCAGTTCTCACCATCAAATTGCCACACTTCACTGTTTATGCCAGTGATTAATGCTTCGTGATTTCCGGTTGCTTTAAAGGCCCAGATATCACCAATAATGCCCGAAGCCGGTTGCTGAGGTGTTACCCAGATTCCATCAGGAGTGCGGTAATCTAATGAAAAGGGATTACCAGGTCCGGTGTTTCTTAAAACCCATAAATTTCCTTCTTCATCGATACAATCGCTTCCGGGTAAGGCAACCATCTCACCGCTTTCATTGTTCTGCGGTAACAAAGTAAATAACTGGGTATCACTGTCGAAAGTTATCATTGTGTTCCATCCTTCACCATCAATCCAGACTTCATAACCACCGGCTGGTTTCACCTGAATTGAAAGGTTTTCACATGTTCCTATCAAACTTGGCCAGTTGTTGGCAGTGGAGCCATAATTCCATAAACGCCAGGCATTGGTTGAAGGATCGAAATGCACCAGACCACCGCCACCCCATGTTACAGAGAACACGGCAGCCCAGACCGAGCCATCGGGAGCAATATCAATATCCATGGTGCGGCCACCTGGGTGCAATGAGTTTTCAGATCCCCAGAATTGCAGCGAACTTCCGCCAACAGCAGGATCAAAATGCAAAATCCCTCTCCATCCAGCCATCCAGATGGTTGCATCAGAAGCCTTTGTCATTTCACTGATACGCGACGCACCTACATCATAAAT
>CAJBPB010000001.1 GCA_903957365.1 uncultured Bacteroidota bacterium | reverse complement strand
GAAGTATGAGGGCTTAATTCACAAAAAAATGCCAAAGGATAAATTTTAGACAATTTCTAATGGTACAGTTATTTTTGAAATTATGTTTTAACAATTTAAACAATAGGCAATTTCATCATTTGTTTGATGATCATGGTGATTGAATAATGTGACAAAAGAATCCGTTTATATTCGCTATTTCTTAAAATTATCTAATTACATTGAATAATTGATGATCAATGCTTCAAAAATCAATCACCCATCTAAGAATTAAATTAAATTTGCATGCAATTTAAGAAATTGAATCTGAATAGTTTCAGTAGCAACTAATAGTCAAAACGATGAATTTCAAAAAATTAAATGATTTGGTTGGTTGGGTAGTGTTTTTTATCGCCACCATAGTTTATTTCTCAACGCTTGAACCGACAGCCAGTTGGTGGGATTGCGGCGAGTATATTTCAACTGCATATAAACTGCAGGTCGGTCATCCTCCGGGAGCCCCTTTATTCCAGATGTTAGGACGGTTTTTTAGTCTGTTTGCGTTTGGTGATACCAGCAGGGTTGCACTGATGATCAATGCAATGTCTGCTCTGTCAAGTAGTTTCACTATTTTATTTCTTTTTTGGACTATTACCATGCTCGCCCGGAAGTTCATGTTAAAAGGCGAAGATGAAGACAATACTGTGCATCAGATTGCAGTTCTCGGAGCAGGAGCAGTTGGCGCTTTGGCTTATACATTCAGCGATTCATTCTGGTTTTCAGCCGTGGAAGGCGAGGTGTATGCTATGTCATCCTTTTTCACCGCGGTTGTTTTCTGGGCAATTCTGAAATGGGAAAGGGTTGCTGACGAACCACATAATTTCCGCTGGCTGTTATTTATCGCCTATTTTATCGGATTGTCCATTGGTGTTCACATGCTTAATTTATTGGCGATTCCGGCTATTGTTTATGTATATTATTTCAAAAAATACAATCCAACCCTGAAAGGTTTTGTCATAGCTGGCGGCATATCATTGGTGATTCTTGGTTTTATCATGAGTCTGATTATTCCATGGATTGTTAAACTTGCAGGATTATTTGAACTTTTGTTTGTCAATTCTTTTGGAATGCCGTTTAATACCGGATCGGTCATTTATTTCTTATTGTTAGGTGGTGCAATTGTTTATGGATTAAAATATACCTACAAAAAAGCAAAAGTGGTATTGAATACTGCGATTCTTTCATTCATGTTTATTTTAATCGGTTATTCTTCATTCTTCCTGCTGATTATCAGGGCTGATGCGAATACCCCAATCAATGAAAACAATCCTGATGATGCCATCTCGATGCTTGCTTATCTTAATCGTGAACAATATGGTGATTGGCCTCTGCTTACCGGCCAGTATTATATGGCACCGGTGAAAGATTACGAAGACGGCAATCCTGTCTATGTCAGAGATCAGAAAAAAGGTAAATACGTTATTACAGATAAGAGAAAAGGGACGCAACCTGTTTATGATGAAAGGTTTACAACTTTGTTGCCGCGTATGTGGAGTAACCAGAAACCAAGTCATATCCGTATGTATAAGGAATATGGTGGTGACAATGGTATTCCGATCAGGGTAACCAAAGGTGACGGATCAACCGAGGTATTGTATCGTCCGACCTATGGCGAAAACCTGAAGTTCTTCTTTAGTTATCAGATTCAGCATATGTATCTGAGATATTTTATGTGGAATTTTGTTGGACGGCAGAATGATGTTGAAAGTCAGGGCGAAATTGAAAATGGAAACTGGATCAGTGGTATTGGTTTTATCGATGCAATGCGTTTGGGTGATCAGACCAATTTGCCAGAAAGCATGAAAAGTCCTGCGAAAGCGACATTCTATTTCCTCCCTTTGTTGCTGGGTTTATTGGGTGTTTTCTATCTTCTGAAAAGGGATTTATTCGACAGTTGGGTCGTCTTTCTTCTGTTTGTTATGACTGGAATTGCCATTACTGTTTATTTAAATCAAACACCTTATCAGCCGCGTGAACGGGATTATGCTTATGCCGGTTCTTTCTACGCTTTTGCGATCTGGATTGGTATCGGAGTATTGTCATTGTTCGAATTTGCCTCGAAATTCCTGGGTAAGAAAATTTCAACTGTTGCCATTGTTATTGGTATTTCGTTGGTACTTGTTCCTGGGATTATGGCAACGCAAGGATGGGAAGCCCATAACCGTTCAGGTAAATATGCAGCACGTGATTTCGCCAAATCGTATCTTGCACAATGCGAGCCTAACGCGATTCTCTTTACAAATGGTGACAACGATACATTTCCTTTGTGGTATGTTCAGGAAGTTGAAGGATTCCGTACTGATGTGCGCGTAGTGAATTATATGCTGGCATCAGGCGATTGGTATGTGCATCAGTTGGGAAAAAAAGTTTATAATTCCGACAGACTGAAATTTTCCTTGAAGCCGGAACAATATAACAAGGGTTTGAACGAGTATCTGCCTGTTTTAGAACGAATTGCTGGTCCGGTCGAACTGAAGGATGTGATTAATTTCGTCGCTGAAGACAGTGAAAATTCAAAAGTACCATTGCAGTCTGGCGAAAAGATTAGTTATTTCCCGACTCGCAAACTGGTGCTTACCGTTGATAAAAACGCGGTTATAAAGAATAAGGCTGTACCAGACAAATATAAAGATTCGATTGTAAGTGAGATAAAATGGGAAGTGAAGCAAAACGCGATTTTCAAAAACGACCTGATGCTTCTCGATTTCATCGCAAATAACAATTGGGAACGTCCTGTTTATTTTGCCAATCCCGGAAGTGCAAGCAAGGTATTTGATATTGATGCATACTGTCATATGGAAGGTCTTGTTTATCGTTTTATGCCATTCAAGGCAGCAAATTATTACAAGAATATGGGCGGTGTTTATACAGATGGGTCGTATGAAATGCTGATCAATAAAGCAAAATGGGGTAATCTTGAGAAACCAGGTGTTACCATTGACCGCGAAAGTTTCCGGAACACAGCCATGGCGAAACAATCTTATCTGCGTTTGGCACAGGGATTAATGAACGAAGGTAAAAAAGACCTTGCTGTCAACGCACTTGATAAATGTATTGAGTTCTTCCCTCATAAAAAGATCCCATTCGATTATTTTATGCTTCCTTATATCGAAATCTATTTTGCTGCCGGAGCAACAGAAAAAGGAATCAGTTTAATCCGGATTCTGACTGAACGCTATGTTGATGATTTAGGTTATTACAGCAGCCTGACTGGCAGATTTAAAACCTATTACGGACAGAACACTGAAGAAGCATTGGCTGTCTTACAACGTTTATCATCCATTGCAGAGCAGAATAAGCAAAAGGATCTGGCAAAGGAAATTGATGATCAGTTTCAGAAATTTATTAGTCTGATGGGGTACAACGGAAATTAATTAGTTTGATTCAGAGTGTCCGATTTCTTCGTTATTCTCGATCTTCAAATCAGTCATGTACCCCAGTACACTCCTGATTTTCAGATCATCGAAACCTCGAACTCGAACATTCTGAATCAAACTCCCGACTTTATCGACAAACAAATTAGAATGGGCCGGACATTTCATCTCAGACATTTATAACAACAAAAAAGCTTTCGGAATTCCGAAAGCTTTTTTGTTTGTTACCTATACTCCCTTACTGTTATCGCGTGACTTAGTCACGTGTTAACTCTATAATCATTCTTGCCAAACGATAAATAATCTTGCCTGTTCCATTCTTTTTGCCATCGAAAACGCTTTATTTGGTATTTTTGTAAGGATATGAAATGCGGATTATGAATGGTACGGCATACAACTCCGCGCCAGCAAGGAGTGAATATTCTTATATTTGTGAAAAATAAGTTATTACGCAGTTGATGAAAGTGCGCAAGCATATGAATTAACCCGGAATTTTACCAATTAATTAAATAGAATAATGGAACAGGATATCAGATGGCAACAACGCTTTTCCAACTTTCTAAAAGCCTTGGAAAAACTGGAGCAATCAGTTGCATACATTCATCAGAATAATAATGATGAGGATGAGACTGTTGATGACAACAAATCCAATTTTGTTTTGGATGAGATGATAAAAGAAGGATTGATTCAAAGGTTTGAATACACCCATGAACTGGCATGGAATGTAATGAAAGATTATGCTGAATATCAGGGAAACACAACTGTAGGGGGAAGCAGGGATGCTACCCGTGAAGCCTTTCAACTAATGCTTATATCAAACGGAGAAGTTTGGATGGATATGATTAGCAGCAGAAACAAAACATCACACACCTACAATGAAGAAATAGCGAATGAAATTTTTGATAAAATATTGGATAAATATTTTCATGCATTTACCGAATTCAGGAAAAACATGGAAGAAAAACGATCTGGGAAACAACTCGATATTTTTTAATAAATGACAAATACAGGATTAAAGAATACGGAAATTACTTTAATAAATACTGTTTTTGCCTTACACACAGAAATAGAAAAAGCTATCTTATATGGATCAAGAGCGAAAGGTAATTATAAACCAGCTTCCGATATTGACATAACGCTTATTGGTGAAAAACTAACTTTAACAATTCAGCAAAAAATAGAAAACGAGTTAGATGATTTATTGCTGCCATATAAATTTGACTTATCACTTTATCATCAGATATCAAATAAAGAATTAACAGAGCATATCCAAAGAGCAGGCAAAGTTTTTTACGTTAAAAGCGAATAATGATTGAATTTATGATGTACACATTTGATTTGCAATCCGTACCCGTTGGCGCGGATTTGCAATCCGTGCCTTATGATAAATAAACCTTCCAATCCCATTCTTTTTGCCAGCGTAACAGCTTAATTTGGTATTTTTGTAAGGATATGAAATGCTTCATGAATGGCACGAAGTAAATATTTGCGCCAGCGAGGGTAATATTAAAACACCGACTTAATTGATGAAACGAATGACAGGTTTACTATTTATGACACTTGGATTACTAATCTTTGTTGTTGGATTGGTTATTTATACAAAATCAGGTAAACAAACTGAACGAGTTAAAACCAGCAAAGAATTAGATGAGATTATCGAAATAGCTATTGTTGACGGGGTTTTGACGAAGAATGAAAGAAATGTGATCAAACGATTGTCAGCTGAGAAAAACCTCGATTACGACAGCATCATCAAAGAAACCGAAATCCAGATTTCTAACCAAAAGACTGACGCAGCAGAAACCGAACTAATTGATTTCAATAAGAAAAACGGTTATGACTTTGAGAAGTTCATTGTACAGAAGTTTGACAAGAAATATTTTAAAATTAAAGAATGGGCCGGAGATAAATATGTAAATGGTGTTTATGCTAAAACAACTCCCCAACCCGACATTCTGTTTGAACTTAAGGTGAAAGATCAAACCACTGAATTTAGTGTTGAGTGTAAGTGGAGAAGCAATTATTTTAAGAAAGGTATCGAATTTGCTGGTTCAGAGCAATTTAAACGATATCAGGATTTTGAAAAGAAAAGAAATACCCCTGTTTTTATTGCTATTGGTGTTGGAGGTACAGGTAAAAATCCAGAACAATT